>NZ_JAYFER010000116.1:0-476 GCF_055795065.1 Lyngbya sp. CCY1209 | reverse complement strand
TCTTAAAGGCATAGTCAATGTGCCTCTACCAACTCCTTTAAGAGAAAATCCTAAAGTTGTTGCTACTTTTGTAAAAACGCGACATCAAGCACGAGTGCAATAACGATTTGCACCCCCGCCAGTCGATCGCTCGGATTTGATAAGGTTGAGTTGATATCCGACGTTCTAAATAACCAGCATACTCTGACATCCCATCAAATCGCTGCCAAATTGGCAGATATTGCAAGTCTCGCAGTGAGCGCTCATGTCATTACAAAACCCAGAAAAGGGAGTCGGGAGTAGAGGGATTGACCATTCCCGGCCTGTTACCATACCAGCGCGCAGGCTATATCGCGATCGCGTATTGAGATCATGTCTGCTCAAACAGTTATGATTCCGGGGTGCCATCTTCTGAAGCGGCTTCAAACTTTTGCCGATTGCCTCTTGCCGATTGCCTTTTCTCGAACGATTGTGTAAGTATTCAAACGGACTTGATA
>NZ_JAYFER010000115.1:0-7013 GCF_055795065.1 Lyngbya sp. CCY1209 | reverse complement strand
AAACTTCCATGTGTCTTGGCGATTTCTAGCCCCTACACCCTACACCCTACACCCTACACCCGCGCGCAGCGCTATAAAAAGGGGCGATCGCATCGATACGCCCCTGATGGAAAAAGACGGCGCGGGCTCCGCCTTACAACTTGGTGCCGCACTCGGGACAGAAATGGTTGCTGGCGACATTTTTGGCACCGCAGTTGCTACAGTAGACCAGTTCGACGGCTTTTTCCAACTGTTTCCGCTCGGGAAGTCCCAGCATTTGGGCGTTGCTCTTTCCGGGCGCCACCATCGGATAGCAGTTTTCATCTTTGGTGACGCGGACATCCATCAAAACGGGGCCGTCGTCGGCCAACATTTCGGCGAAGGCGTCGTGCAATTCTTCGCGGCTGTTCACCACCATGCCTTTCACCCCGTAGGAGCGGGCCAACATCTCGAAGTCGGGCATTCCCACTTCCATGTTGGAAGCGGAGTAGCGTTCGCCGTAGAAGGTTTGTTGCCACTGGCGGACCATCCCCTGCCAGCCGTTGTTGATAATCACGGTTTTGACGGCGATGCCATATTGGGCCAGGGTTCCCAATTCTTGGATGTTCATCTGGACGCTGGCATCTCCGGCGATGCAGATCACCTCGCGATCGGGCAGGGCCACCTTCGCCCCCATTGCGGAGGGGATGCCGTAGCCCATCGTACCCAAACCGGCGCTGGATATCCACTGTCGCGGGCCGTTTTTGAGGAACTGGGCGCCCCACATCTGGTGTTGGCCGACATCCGTCGTGTAGTAGGCGTCCGGTGCCAGTTGGCCCAATTCCGCGATCGCCTCTTGGGGGGAGAGGCTGTCGGAGTAGCGGGGGACGACGAGGGGGTAATCTTCCCGCCAGCGATCGATCCGTTCCAACCAAGCTTTGGTTTGATTGGGGCGGGCCACGTCTCCCATTTCTCTACAGCGGCGCAGCAAGTCGAGGAGGACTTGGCGCACGTCGCCGACGATGGGCACTTCGGGGGCGCGATTTTTGCCCACTTCCGCCGGGTCGATGTCGATGTGGATCACCCGAGCCCGGGAGGCGAATTCGTCCAATTTTCCGGTGACGCGATCGTCAAACCGGGCACCGACGGCGATCAGCAGGTCGCACTCACTGACGGCGAAGTTGGCATAGGCCGTGCCGTGCATCCCCAGCATCCCCACGGAGAGGGGATGTTTTTCGTCGAAGGCGCCTTTGCCCATCAGGGTGGTGGTGACGGGGATTTGGAAGTGTTCGGCCAGTTCCGCTATTTCCCCGTGGGCCCCGGCGGAAATGGCGCCGCCGCCCACATATAACAGGGGGCGCGCGGCCTGTTGAATCAGTTTGATCGCCTGGTTGATTTGGCGGATGTTGCCCTTCACCGTCGGGCGGTATCCCGGCAGGGACACTTCGCCCGGGTTGACGGGGATGTAGTCGAATTCTTCCAGGCCGACATCTTTGGGGACATCGATCAAGACCGGACCCGGGCGTCCGGTGCTGGCGATGTGGAAGGCTTCGGCGACAATACGAGCCATGTCACTCGGCTCGCGCACGACATAGGAATGTTTGACGATGGGCAGGGTAATGCCATAAATATCTGTTTCTTGAAATGCATCTGTACCGATGGCGGGGCGGGCGACCTGTCCGGTGACGACCACCATCGGGATCGAGTCCATGTGAGCGGTGGCGATGCCGGTGACGAGGTTGGTCGCCCCGGGTCCGGAGGTTCCGAAGCACACCCCCACCCGCCCCGTTGCCCGGGCGTACCCGTCGGCCGCGTGGGATGCCCCCTGTTCGTGGCGGACGAGAATATGTTGGATGTCGCCCTCGGCTTCGGCCCGGTAGAGTTCGTCGTAAACGGGGAGGATCGCTCCGCCGGGATAGCCGAAGATATGCTTCACGCCGTGACGCTTCAGGCTGTCGATGAGCGCAAATGCCCCCGTGGCACGCTTGGACGCGATTTTAGGTTTGAGTTGCACGGAATCGTCCCTCTAATCTAACTTTAATTGTTTAGTTAAAACCTTTATTGTATAAATGAATTCCACCAAACGGGTTATAGCGTTCTACTTTTAACAAGATTTTACATTTCCGGGTGGGTCGGGCACCCTCCCGGGATGATGTATTTGATCAGTCTAAAGAGAACGGGAAATTCGGGGACTATCAAATTTTTTAACTTTGGAGTCGGGGTCGCGATCGCCCCGGCGGGTTTCGCTGCCTCGTCGGACGGCCGTTGGGGCGGTATCCGGGGCGGCGATCGCGAGTGCCGGCCATTCCGGGATTCCCGAACTCCCATCCCCTTGCGTCCGTTCGCATTTCCGAAACCGTTCCACTATGATACCTTAAGAGACGGCATCCGGAGACAAAATGTATCCGGGATTACAAATGGGTCGGGCTCGACGGTGATATCAAAGGGTGTCGCACGATCTATGGCAGTCGCCCGGTGACTCGGGACTCCGAAAAACTCCGCAACCCAGACGGCGAGAGCTTTTTCGACCGATTGCCTGTCGCCAGAGTGCCTGTCGCCTGCTACAGCAGACCGATCGAACAGTAAGCGTTAGGAGTGAAAGCCTTGAAAAAGATAGAAGCCATTGTTCGGCCATTTAAACTTGACGAAGTTAAGATTGCCCTGGTCAATGCCGGCATTGTCGGAATGACCGTCTCGGAAGTGCGGGGGTTCGGCCGCCAGAAAGGTCAGACGGAACGCTACCGGGGTTCGGAATATACGGTTGAGTTCCTGCAAAAGCTCAAAATCGAAGTGGTAGTCGAAGATAACCAGGTGGATGAAGTCGTCGATAAGATTGTCGTTGCGTCTCGAACGGGCGAGATTGGGGATGGTAAAATTTTCATTTCCCCTGTGGAACAAATCATCCGCATCCGCACGGGAGAAAAGAATCTAGAAGCCATTTAAATAGCAGGTGGGGGGTTGGGAAAGCCAGTTTCACCCCACTTGCGGGGGTTTCCCCGCACTCGGGCTGATATCCATTACGATTCCTCGGATCGGTTGAGAAGGGCGGGGAGCTGGGGCAGTAACTTCGCAAAAGCCCGACCCCGGTGGGAAATCTGGTTTTTGAGTTCCGGGGACATTTCCGCGAAGGTCATCTGGTGTTCGGGGACGTAAAAGATCGGGTCGTAACCGAAGCCCTGCCGACCTCGGGGCGCCTCTGCAATTTCCCCGGGGCAGACGCCTTCGAGTTGTGCGACGATCGCCCCGTCCGGGCGGGCGATGGCGATCGCGCAGACAAATTGGGCTTTGCGACTATCGGCTGTTTCCAGTTCCCGGAGAACCCGGGCGATCCGTTCCGCATCCGTCGCCGCGTAGCGGGCTGAATAAACGCCGGGTGCGCCCCCCAGGGCATCCACCGCCAATCCGGAATCGTCCGCGATCGCCCACTCCCCGGTCACTTGCGCCACCTCAGTTGCCTTGAGGCCAGCATTTTCCAAAAACGTGTTTCCCGTCTCTTCCACGTCCAAATCCGGCGGCTTGAGCCGCAATTCCACGTCGATACCGGTCAGGTACGCCCGCATTTCATCCAACTTGCCGGGATTTCCGGTGGCAACTACTAATCGTTTGGTCATGTTTATAGGGAGTCGGTCGTGGGGAGTCGGTCGTGGGGAGTAGGGAATTGATAATTATCAATGATCAATGATCAATGTTCAAAGGAGCAGAGGAGGCGTAGGGGGCGGAGGGAAGCAGAACCCCCATTGCCTATTGCCTATTCCCTATTGCCTATTGCCTAATTCTGACTGAGCGCCCAATCCTTGGCCCAGGAGAGGGTTTTGCTCACCGTCTGGATGGTATCGGCTTCGCAGTAGAGCCGCAGGACGGGTTCGGTGCCGCTGAAGCGGATCAGGAGCCAGCGGCCGTCCGCGAGGCGGAACTTGTAGCCGTCCACGGTCAGGCAGTCCACCACGGCTTGTCCGGCGATTTCTTTGATGGGGTTGTTTTCCAACTCCGCCACCAGTTTCGCCCGCACGTCCATGCTGGCTAGGGGCAGGTCGATGCGATCGTAGGCGGAGGTGAAGCCGGTTTGCTCTTGCAGGCGGCGGTAGGTGCGGCTGAGGTCTTCCCCGGACTCCACCACGGCCTCCAAGACGTACAGGGCCGACAGCAGGGCATCCCGCTCGGGGATGTGGGTTCCGTAGCCGATGCCGCCGGACTCTTCCCCGCCGATCAAAACGGAATTGGAGAGCATCCGGTCGGCGATGTACTTGTAGCCGATGGGGGTTTCGTGGAGGGAGAGGCCGAACAGATCGACGATGCGGGGGATGAGGTCGGAACCGCTGACGGTTTTGATCACTTCTCCGGTGAATCCGCGGCGGGTCGATAAATGTTCGATGAGGATGGGGATGAGAATTTGGGAGCTGAGGAAGTTGCCGTCCCCGTCCACGGCGGCGATGCGATCGCTGTCTCCGTCGAACACCAGCCCCACCGTCACCCCGTCGGTTTTGGCGGAGTGGCTTTTGATCTGCCGGAACAGTTCCGAGAGGTAGCGGGGCAGGGGTTCGGGAGCACCTCCATCGAATAAGGGATCGCGATCGCCGTTAATTTCGTGAACGCCGTCCCCCAGCAGGCGTTGGAGCCCCCCGGCGGCGGCCCCGTGCATGACGTCGGCGAAGACGCTCAACTGCCGGGATGCGATCGCTTCTTTAATTTCGTCGATCTTGACTTTAGATTGCAGGGTTTCGCAATATCCCGGCCAGGGGTCGAAGGATTCCAGGGTGCCGGGAATGTTGACGGGGGGGAGGGGACTGTCCAGACGGGCCTCGATCTTTTGGGTGACATCGGGGTTCACCGAACCGCCGAAGCCGCCCTTGACTTTCAAGCCCAAATATTTGCCGGGGTTGTGGCTGGCGGTGATCACGATCGCCCCGAGGGCCTTTTGTTGGTGGGCGGCGAGGCTGAAGGCTGGGGTGGGGGCGTAGGTTTCGCTCAGTTTCACGTCGAAACCCGCCTCCCGGATGGCGTCGGCTGCTTTTTGGGCGAACTCTTCGGCGAGGAAGCGGCGATCGTAGCCGACAATGACGGTGTGGTCATTTTCGGTGGTGTCGCCGTAGGTTTCTTTCAACACCTGAGCCGCCAGGGGGGCGACGAGGGCGACCCGTTCAAAGGTGAAATCGTCGGCGATGACGCCGCGCCAGCCGTCCGTACCGAACTTGATGGGTTGAGTCATTGGATTGTCCTAGCTAGAAAGCCACGAAATCAAAACTGAGGTTTGGGGAGTGGCACCCTGACGATCCGGATTTGAGCAAAATCCCGTCAATTTTTCGCTCCTCGGGAAGCGATCGCCGTCGAGCCGCCCGAAGTGCCAAATTCTCCCCGCTTCTGACACTTTCCTGCTGCTCCTTTCCCCAGTCGTCCCCTAAAAGGACGGTTGGTGGCGAATCAGGTTGAGGAATTCTTCGCGGGTCTTCTGATCGTCTTGGAATACACCGAGCATAGCACTGGTGACGGTCCAAGATCCGGGTTTTTGGACGCCGCGCATCACCATGCACATATGGCTGGCTTCCATCACCACCGCCACGCCCTGGGGTTCGAGGACGGTTTGGACGGCCTCGGCGACTTGGCGGGTGAGCCGCTCTTGGACTTGCAGGCGGCGGGCGTACATTTCCACGATGCGGGCCAGCTTGCTCAGGCCGATCACTTTTTGGTTGGGGATGTAGGCGACGTGGGCTTTGCCCATGAAGGGCAGCATATGGTGTTCGCAGAGGCTGAAGACGGTGATATCCCGCACCAGAACCATCTCTTCGTGTCCTTCGTCGAAGATGGCGCCGTTGACGAGATCTTCGAGGGACTGGTTGTAGCCGTTGGTCAGGAATCCCATGGCTTCGGCCACCCGCTTGGGAGTTTTGAGGAGTCCCTCCCGTTCGGGATCTTCGCCGACGCCCAAGAGTATGGTTTCGACGGCGGCCATCATTTCTTCCGAGCTGACTTCGGTGCGGGTGGGATGTTGGCCATTTTTGGCGTGGGTGGAAGAGCTGCGGTCGGGACGGGTGGAAATCCGGCTGAGATTGTCTTTGTCCGCATTTTTCATACTGTCGGAACTGGATGAGTTAACAAAATTGTTGGAGGATGCAATTGTCATGACAAATTGGAAAATGTGGGAATGAAGTTAGAAATGGGTGGAAAATTCGCACGGAAAGACCGATTCAGAAGCTGCCGGCGCTGGGCATGAGAATCAGTTCGTCGAGGGTCGCCTCGGGGGGGAGCTCGACGGCGTGCCGGACCGACCGGGCGACGGTTTCCGGGTTCAGCATCGCGCTGCGATCGAAATCCGCTTCTACCGTCGGGGCGTCCCAAAGGGAAGTGTTGACGGCCCCCGGACAGATCGCCGTGACGCGGATGCCGTGGGGGCGTTCTTCCGCGGCTAGGGTTCGGGAGAGGGCCATCAAGCCGAATTTGCTGGCGCAATAGGCCCCCCAGTTGGGAAACACCTGTTGGCCGCCGATGGAAACGATGTTGACGATGGTTCCGCCACCTTTGTCCCGCATTCCGGGCAAGACCCCTTTGATACATTCAAAGACACCGGTGAGGTTGAGGTCGATCACCCGCTGCCAGTCGGCCAGGGGGGTACTCGCCAGGGGCTGGGTGTAACCCATACCCGCACTGTTGACCAGGATATCGAAGGGGCCAAAAGCCTCGGAAAGGGTGGCAATTTCGGCGTGAACTTGCTCGATTTTGAATAAATCTAGGGCGAATGCTTGGGCTTCGACGTCCCGTTGCCGTGCTTGGCGGGCTACGGCCTCCAATGGCTCCGGCGAGCGACTGACGAGGGCGATGTGGATGCCGGCATCTGCCAGGGCCAGGGCCGTCGCCTTGCCGATGCCACTGCTGGCTCCCGTGATCAGTGCTCGTCGTTCTGTGGGAGAACTCATGTACGGTTTGAATGATGTTTGCTTGGGATCAACTGAGGTAGCAACTGGTGCAATTGCTAATTCTGAGAAAATTTTGACTTCTCCCCGGTCTAAAGACGCGGGGATTCTTAAGCAGTCCAAAACTGAACTCTTAAAGGCATAGTCAAT
>NZ_JAYFER010000114.1:0-728 GCF_055795065.1 Lyngbya sp. CCY1209 | reverse complement strand
CTTTTTCCGATCGCCCAAATTTGTGCATCTTTTAAAGCCCGCCCCCGCAACAGCCGCGATTCGTCCGTTTGGCCGGAGGCGACCCAAGCATCAAAGGTTTGAGAATAGGGGCGGATGGCCGACAACTGTTCCCTCGCCCATTCGAGATTGAAGACCGCCTCATAAATTCGATTTTTGACCGCCAATTTGTCGCCCTTTTTGACGGCTATTCCCGACAAGATGAGTTCCGTATGCTCGCGGCTGTTGTCAAATTTGATGCCGTGATTCTGCAAAATATCCTGATGAATTCCCAGCAATCTGCCCGCCCGCTGGGGGTTGCGGAGGAGGCGATCGCGGATCGTTTTCAAATGTTCCGGCTCGTCCTTCGACTGCCAGTCTTCGACGATAGAATTGCGGATGATATTTTCGACCCAAAATTCTTCTTTTCCCGGCGGTATGTGCAATTTATTGCCCGGTTTATCCGCGCTCGATTGAAAAATGATATCGCATATTTTTTGCGTCAAAAACGGCTGTCCGTTCGTCCAGTCTAAAATGTATTGGAGAATTTTTTGCTTATTGCCGGATTCAAAAGGCAATCCCCGGGCGAGGGGTTCGACTTCTGCCAAACTGAACCCCGACAGTGCGATCGCCGTCCCGATATTAAATGGCGTTCGGTTGCGATCTCGAATCAAATCGGAGGGCGTGGCAACTCCAAAAATCGCGAACGTGAGGCGGTTGTATTCGGGATT
>NZ_JAYFER010000113.1:0-315 GCF_055795065.1 Lyngbya sp. CCY1209 | reverse complement strand
TCCTCTCTTGGGGATTGTTAAAGAATTGTTAAGATTCTCCACTTCTCCTCTTGACCCTGAGAGTTCCGACCTCATTTGGTGTCTTGTGATACCAAACTTAGAACATACAGACAGTTATAAGGCTGTTATTCACCCGAGGGGGTGAAAGCCTTACCGGGAGGTTATTTCAGGCGTTTCAGCCCTATTTCATTCCCGAACGAATCGCACTCATGCTGTCATTATACACCTAGGTGAGATCAATTAGGACTCGGCGGCTCAAGCCGCTCGAGTCGATTTTCATCCCCGCTCTGAAGAGACGGGGCTTCCAATCTCCCG
>NZ_JAYFER010000112.1:0-386 GCF_055795065.1 Lyngbya sp. CCY1209 | reverse complement strand
CGGGCGTCGGCTCACCTTGCGGCCGCCCGTTGCCGTTGCTGTTGGGTGCCGCCTCGATCGCTTCCCCCCGATCCATCCGACGGGCGATCGCCAGTAGCTCATCGGCAAACTCTGCGGGGACGCGGATCGGGACGGTCGGGGTGTGGTTCCATTTCGGCTGTTTTAGTCCGCTGGTGTCGGGGTTGTAGTTGGCCATACTGCTCATAGCTCTATCTTTGTACATTGATACACCTATCATTGTACATTGATACGGGTCAAGCGTCCCATGTCGGGTTGTCCGGCTCATCCATTTCTGTGGTGTGGGGTTTTACCCCTACCCCCAATTTACTTTATTCACCCATTTTGATGGATCTGATGGATCGTGGTGTCTGTAATGCTTGTGTAGA
>NZ_JAYFER010000111.1:0-2663 GCF_055795065.1 Lyngbya sp. CCY1209 | reverse complement strand
TCGGCCAAAAAGGACTCCGCCAAATACCTGCACGGGCTGCGGCCGCGTTACGCCCGTTTGGGGCAAGGTCTGGAAAAGTCGGCGCAACTGGCCGACCAGAAAATTAACGCCCTGATGTCCGCTCTCTAATCCCAAGAAAACGCCCCCGGCAACGGGGGCAGACATCCTCAAAGGCTATTAACTTCATGATCCAACTCTACAGAATTATCGGTCTGATTTTGATGTTCGGGTGCGGCGCGTCAGCCGTTTCGCTGTTGGCCGTGGACTATCCCCAGTTCCGGTTGCCCGGATTTTGGCTTGCCCTGATCGCCTCCCTCGTGTTGGGTGCGATCGGGGGTATCGCCTACTACCAGCGAGAAAAATCCGAAGATTGGTGGCAGTGGTTGACCGTCGCCGTCGCCGTCGCCTGCGTCCTGATTATCGGAGGTGGAATCCAATGGATGTAATTAACCCTAACGCCAACAACCAAGCTATCCGGAGCAACTGGAGATTGCTGCACGGCCTGTCAATTTTTCTGGCGGTTACGGCAACTCCAGTTTGGTTTTTTACGCCCTTTCTCACCCGCCATTCAACCCTACGATGGCTGACCATCGGCTACGGGATGGGGTGCGGAACCGGCCTGATTTTGACGGGCGTGGAACTGGCGAAACTGAAGCCAAAAATGACCGCGATGGACAAACAAGAGCAGGCAGACTTCAAGCACTCCGTCGCCAGTTCGCTGTACCTGACCCAACAGACCAATCAAGCGATCGCGGAATTTCTAAATTTTCAGCGGTCGGAATCGCTCTACGCCCAGCCCGAAATCCTAGAACCCTCACCGGACGGCGATTTCGGCGGTTTATCTAAAATTTCGGAAAATTCAAAGCAGCTAGTTGTCCCCGAAAATTCCGAAATTTCCGAAATTGCCGAAAAGTACCAAGACGCGGCGTTAGATGCCATTGACAGGGGGGTGAAAGAAACCGATATTATTCAGCAGGTGATGGGATGTCGCGGCGAACGTTACAAGCTCGGACGCGCTGCACTGGACTTGATTAAACAGGAGTCGGAGTATGCTGATTAGTTTTTGGAACAATTGTTATTTAGAAGTGTGTTCAAGTTACGGAGATGTTTTGAGAATCAGGGGCCGCTTTATTTTGCCACGGTTTGAACCGGATGACCATCACATTTACTGGTTATGCCAAACACACGAATGGCTGCGGCCGTACTTTCCGTTTTGGAATGGGGTGTTTTAAGATGTCTACTTATTTACTGCTCAAGTTGCCCAACTCCAATCGCCAAACATCGGTGTTGGTGGTGAGTGTATGGCTGCATTCGTGCCGTCATTTTAGCTTTGACATAAAAATCCAAAAACGATGGTTCAATCCCGACCGCGACCATATTGAATGGCTGTGCGAGTGCCACGAATGGCTGCGGCCCTACTTTCCATATTGGGGGTGGTGACGTTGCCATGATTAGAAAAACATTGAAGTACAAGCAGGCGATCGCCATCGCCCCCGACTACCCCCACCAAACTCAGGAGGAACTTTACGAACACCTGCGGGGCAAAAGTTATTTTTGGGACAGCAAACAGGGCGAGTGGGAATTTGTTAACCCGGAGGACTCCGATCCCCCCAGCAAGACGATCCGCGTCCGGGTGATGACCGGGCGCGATCTGATTCCCCATGCGGTGGATGCGATTACCGACATCTTGGAGGTGGACGGCTTCACCCTTTTGGATGTGTCCCCAGTCTATCCGTGCAGGCCACCGAAAGCCAACGACGGCCGCGTTTACCTAACATTCACCCAATAGCGATGACGAATCGTACAGGAGCCAGAGCCAAACGAAACAGCCACCACCCCCAGCCGCTTCCGGCGGATGACGGGGCTCAATTGATCGGGAAATCCAAAACATTCCCTCTACGAAACCGCCCTCGTCCTCCACCTCCAGCTCTACATATGGGGGGAGGGGGGATATGTAACACGCACTTTTTAACCGACCGCCACAACCCTTACACAGCAACCGATACAGAATCATGTAGTACAAACTACAAAAAAGTAAAAACGGCTGAAACCCTTACCCAGTAGTTATTTCAGAGCGAAGCAGTCATACTTATCCCTTAAGTATCAAGGAAAAGAGGAAGCCCGCCACATAGCGGGCTCCCGGCCGGCCTAGCGGCCGGCCGTCCGCAGCGCCCGCTCGGTAGCTCGGCAAGTAAGGGAGGAGGGTTGTCGGCTCACCTTGACCAACCTGAAAGAGCGCAATTTGCGCCTTTCTTCAGAAATGTTAAATAGTGGAACGTTCCACTATTTAACAAAAATTTACATGATTTTTTAGGGCAACGCGGAGAAAACTCTCCGGCTTTTGAGACATTTGGAAAAAGAGAAAAGAGGGAACGTTCCCCACTTTAAGAAAATTAACATTTTGAACACTCAAACTCATTTGATGACCGCGAATAAATGATAAAATTAGACAAAAAAAGGGGTTCGGGAAATAGCCCTAGCCCCAGTTAGCCATCAAAGTTTACAGGGTATAACAATATGACAATTATAAAGCAAAACACAGACAATGACAAGTTAATCAAAGAACTGTCGCTCATTCCGAGACAATTCGCCCTCACCCCCGTTAAGGGGAACAAAGCTGCATACAGGATGAATTGGCAACAGGAGAAACCATGCGATCGCGC
>NZ_JAYFER010000110.1:0-1189 GCF_055795065.1 Lyngbya sp. CCY1209 | reverse complement strand
GGAATCCCAACAATCCGAGATAGAGCCAAGCAAGCCTTGGTCAAGATGGCAATGGAACCCTACTGGGAACCTAAATTCGAGGGAACAAGTTATGGGTTCCGACCTGGACGCTCAACCCTTGACGCAATTGGTAGAATATATTTGGCGCTCAACAAACTGAACTACTATGTTCTGGATGCCGATATTGCCAAATGCTTTGACCAAATTGACCATGATTACCTACTATCTAAACTTCATTGTCCAACGACCATAAGGCGCAATATCAGACAATGGTTAAAAGCCGGGGTCATCGACAATGGTGTATTTGACGATACAAAAGCCGGGACACCCCAAGGAGGGATAATAAGTCCACTCCTCGCCAACATCGCACTGGATGGGATGGTGAGGCACATCGAAGAGCTATTCCCAAAAAAGAATAGCAAAGTTCAAGCAACTGTCGTCAGATACGCCGATGATTTTGTAGTTATATCTCCAAAACTCGAAATCATTGAACAGTGCAAGATTGCTATTTCCTCATGGCTAGAGCCCATTGGACTCCGACTTAAGCCGGAAAAGACAAGAATCTGTCATACACTAAGAGAAATCAAAGTTGACGGAGAAAAAGTCCCACCCGGATTCGACTTTCTGGGGTTCAATATCAGGCAATATCCAAAAGGGAGACATACATCCGGGAAAAGTGGAGGTCCCCACAATAGACTACTGGGATTCAAGACTCACATAAAACCGGATAAAGAAGCAATCAAAGCCCATACTGAAAAGGTAAAAGAGGTGATTAAGAATCATAAAACAGCACCTCAAGCCGCCCTGATTAAAAGACTCAATCCCATCATCACAGGATGGTCAAGATACTATTCAGGGGTAGTCTCCTCGGAGATATTCGGAAAGCTAGATAACATACTCTGGCAACAACTACGGGCATGGGTAGAATCAAGATGCGGAAACGCCAAATACAAAACGCTCAGGAAATACTTCCGAACCGGAAAAGTAATACTGAGTAATGGGAACGAAAGAAACGAAAAATGGATTTTCCAAACGAAGGATGGTCTGCGACTTCAACATCATAACTGGACTCCCATTGTCTACCACACGTTGGTTAGACCAAACGCATCAACGTATGACGGAAACTGGGTCTACTGGGCAACAAGGAGAGGGAAATCAGCAGAAATCCCAAACCGAGAAGCCAAACTGC
>NZ_JAYFER010000109.1:0-572 GCF_055795065.1 Lyngbya sp. CCY1209 | reverse complement strand
TAAACACCTCAAAACTTCCCGTATTTCCCCCTCCGACAGTTGGAGTAAATTCCACCGACGTACCGTTATCACTCAAACGGGTTACAGTTCCGCCAACCAACTCCGTGATGGTACTCCCCGGCGGCACCGGAACGGTAACAGTAATTCCGGCAAGACTGGGAGAATCTGCGGAGAGGCTGTCATCAGTAGGAGTCGCCCCATCAACAACGGAAAACGCCCTCACAGTTTCATTTTTAAGGGGTGTCAATGGCGTATCAGATGCCGTCCCAACCAGCAAAATATTACCAACAGATAGAGATGGATAATTATTGAGATCGTCAAGCGGTGCAAAAGTTGCGACAATTTCAGCCGCTTGAAATCCGGAACCATCCCGGTCATATTTGAGGGTTCCGGTTTCCTGTTCGTAAGCCAGAATTGGACTGTTGAGAGTGCCGAGATTATCTTGATAAGTTTCTCCGGTTGGAACGTTAATAAATTGATCCGGAGCGAGTTGGTTTTCGGAAGTTTCACCAATTTGGACAAATCCGAATCCGTCTTCGGTACTGCGGTTGAAAACTATAACATCGCTTCCC
>NZ_JAYFER010000108.1:0-800 GCF_055795065.1 Lyngbya sp. CCY1209 | reverse complement strand
ATATAAGAAACTTGTATCACTGATTTTTCCTTGACCCTGAGAGTTCCGACCTCATTTAGTATCACTGTGATACCAAACTTCGGAACATACAGATAGTTATAAGGCTGGTCAGGGGTGCGTCCCTTATATCCATCCAAGGGGATGGAAGCCTTACCGGGAGGCTATTTCAGGCATTTCAGCCCTATTTCACTCCCGAACGAATCGCACAACCGCACCAGTTCTATCGCAATTGAACCGATAGGTGCAACCTTGCGGAGCCGATTCACCCAGGTCATCGTAGTCAAGACTCGGTGTTGCAAACTGGGTGCAAGCCAACCAGCAGGACGAGTCCGATTCAAGAATCGTGCCTGCCGATAGCGAGTTTTGCGATTCCGTCTACCGCGCCGCAATTGACGGCGGGATAGTAATGCAGCTTTAATCTGCTGCCCTCGATGCTGCAACTCAGCACCAAAGATGATTTGATTCCCTTGTTTCAGGGCAATTCCAGTAACTTTAGAGCCTGGGTCTAACTTAAGTTCGACAGGCTCGGGGTCAGCCTCAACCTCCTTTTTCAGGATGATAGTGAATGGATAACGGCGAAATACCGCCGCTTTCCCAACCTTGAGTAGTGACCGCGCTACCCCTGGCTTGCAGGGTGTGAGCGGCTTACGGTTGGTATCTAGAACCAAAACATGGTTAGACATTGTTGCGTCTCTTCTGATTGCTCGTAATGTTTGCTTCGCCAATGTTCAGAGTCGGTACTTTCCAAATCGCACTGTCTTAACCCCTTAGGACTGTTTAACGATTCGGTTCTAGAGCCT
>NZ_JAYFER010000107.1:0-7994 GCF_055795065.1 Lyngbya sp. CCY1209 | reverse complement strand
AAACTTTTGCCGATTGCCTCTTGCCGATTGCCTTTTCTCGAACGATTGTGTAAGTATTCAAACGGACTTGATATGACCGCACGATCGCTGATTGCGATCATTTCAGTTCCCCATGCCCCGTTGGCTGTTGGCTGTTGCCCGCCATAAAAAATGCCCCCCAATGCGTCCGATATTGGAGGGCAGACAAGTGTCATGTTCGATGCTGGCGATCGGCGATCGCCAGAATAAATTTCCCCGATCAATCAATTACACGAACGGGACAAAATCGGATTCGCCGAGGGATGCACTCACCCCTTCGAGGACGGCCAGAACCTCGTCGCCGAGGGCGATTTCGGTGGCATCACCGGCGGCCGAAATCGAGACATCTGCAAAGGTCAGACCGTTGGCCAGCCCGATCAGATCCGTACCCACCTCGAAGTCAGTAATGGTATCGGTTCCTTCTCCCTCGGCTAAAACGAAGGTATCGGAACCCGAGCCGCCGGAGAAGTCGTCCCCGGTGAGGGTGTCATCTCCCAAACCGCCCCGGAGCAGGTCGTCGCCCATGTCGCCCCAGATCTGGTCATTGCCCATATCGCCGAAGAGGCGATCGTTACCGGCTTTTCCGCCGATGCGATCGTCGCCTTTACCGCCGAAAATCACATCGTCGCCACCCACCTGAACTTGAGGGCTGCGGCTGTTGAGGTCGCCCCGCAGGACATCATCGCCCTCCAGGCCGAAAATGGCATCGTTGGCGAGTCCGCCGGCGGCGGTATCATCGCCGTCGCTTGCCCGGATCAGATTGCTGACCGCACTTCCCACAAAGGGGGTATCATCAATGACACCGCCTCCGAAATCGTAGGTGCTGGTACTGCCACTGACTTCGTTAGCCACAATCAACAGGGGGCGTCCGGTGGGGCTATCTTCCGCCGCCACGAAGTCCAAACCCTCCGGTGCCAAGTCGCCCGCGGCGGGGTTGCTGCTGCCATCTTCGAGAGTCTCCGGTACGTCGAAGTTGCGGGTGTTGATGTACTCGACGAATTGCGGATCGGTGGGATCGCTGATATCGTGAACCGCAATACCGCCGACCCGTTCTAACCCGGTGAACAGATAGGTTTTTCCGTCCACCTCGCCGATGACGTTCCCTTCCGGTTCGGGGCCCTTGTCGTCGCTGCGATCGTCAAAGGAGTCATTATCGTCGTTGGTGGAATTGAAATTTTCGGGGACCAGTTCGGCGGTGATCTGTTCAAACTCATCCCCGCTGTCAAACACCAAATTTCCTTGTGCATCCCAAATCGAGAAGGAACGGGCGCCGAAGGAATAGAGTTCGTCAAAGTCTCCGTCGCCGTCCGTGTCGCCGAGGGTGTTGGTGATTTTCAGGCGCCCGAGATTTTCATCGAGTTTGAGTTCTTCGGCATCGGGGAAGGCGTCCGGATCTAAGATGACCTCTTCATCTCCGATCCGTGCTTCCTCGTTGAACGTATCATATTCGCGGGCGTCGCCCTCGTTGGCGGTGACGAAGTAAGTCTCGCCGTCAACCGCGTAAGTGGAGATGGCGTCGGGCTGGTACATCCCGAAGACGGGCCAGTTTCGGATGTTGATGCCATCGTCCCGGTTGCTGGCATCCAAGCCGTTTCCGGGTTCGTCGTAATCCTTAAAGCCGAAGCCGACAACATCGGTAAATGCCTCAGAATCGAGGTCTAAAATACCGATCGCGTTATTTTCCTGGAGGGCGACATAGGCGGTGCTACCGTCGGGACTGACGGCGATATATTCCGGTTCCAAGTCCTGGGCGACGCTGGCGCCGGGGCCGAAAATCCGGACGCCCGACTCGGCGAGTTCATCTTCCTGGCCGTTAAAAGCCGTGAAACCGGCGGTCGTTACGGTGGCATCTTCGATGCCATCGGAAATATCGACGATGCTGACGGAGCCTTCCGGGTCGAAGGTGTAATCGTCGTTGGGAAAGGCTTCGTTGGCCACCAGGGCTTTCGTACCGTCGGGGGTGAACGTCACCATGTCGGGGGAGTAACCCACCTCGACGGCCCCGAGTAAGTTGCCGCTGGTGTCGAAGAACACGGCGTTTCCTTTCTCATCGACTCCCGCCCCGACGGCGGCGACGACGACGCCGTTTTTGACATCGACGCTGTTGACCTCCCCGCCGAAGCCGGAGATATCGAGATCGACATCAACTTTGGTGATTTCGCTGGGGTTGGTGAGGTCGAAAACGTCGATCGCCTTCTCGAACCCGTCAACGACAAATAGACGGTTGGTTTCGGGGTCGAAGGCGGGAATTTCGGCTGCCCCTTCGTCAAAAATACCGGTTTGGTAGGTCCCCAGTTGCGTGAGTTGTAGTTGTTCTGTCATGATTGAAATTTAGTGATGATGACTTCCCTAATTCTTGAGAGATCAGCCGAGCAAATGATCTGGGCTTGAAGGCGTGGCATTTGAAAGGTGATTGACATTAACAATTGGGAGTTGCCACCCAATCGGACGGATTCAAAGGTAGCCGGTTCCGGTTCCGAGCCACGGCCCGATTGACAACTGAAACCCGGTTTTCAAGGATTGAGATCGACTCGATGCGAGTCGAGACATTGGCAACACAATCTTTTCCAGTCGCTTCGCCGCTTTCATGCATGGTTTGACCCGCAGGGTTGACAAAGAGATGCTATTTTATAAGGTCGGATTTTAGGCTAAAAAAAACACAACGTTTTCCGAGAAATTCAAGGCGGCCGAATTTTGATACGGGAACGAGCGTCCCGGCTTCAAAAAGAATCGGACGCCGATTGAATCCTCAAAAGAGGGGTGGCGGGCCAGCCCGGTGAAAGCGACGAGCCGATCTCAGAGAAATTCTGAAATCATGTTGACTGATGTCTAAGTGTAAGCCCAATTTACCCGGATCAAGATAGTTTTGTAAACCTCCCCTCTCCGTGTTTTTACATAAGCTTTACACGAACTTTAAATGAGAGATTGTTTTATAAAGCCAATCCGGAGTTGATTAAGAAATGCTATTTGTCCGGGGGACGGAATTCGATCGCAACCGGGACTCAATTGCGATCGCGGCGGGATAGCTACACTCCCACTTCCACCGGAGTTTAAACAAATGTGATATCAACTGTTCATCGATCAATTTTATACACTTTTGGCGTCCGCCGACGATCAAAATTCATCGATGTCGCGTCCCCCAGAGCAGACCCTGACTCCGACGGCGGTCCGTCCGCCGACGCCAGGGGCCAACCCAGTTGCGTGGGTTGTTGATAAATGCGCCGCAGGGTATTCACGTCTCGGGGAGAAATGGGCGGGGGTTCGCGGACTTGGGCAAAATACATCACGTCCGTTTCCTCGGGACTGTGGCCCCAAATCCCCAGGGCGTGGCCGAATTCGTGGCGAGCCACCGACGCGACGTAGGGTCCGGTTTGGGTGGGACTCAACAAAATGGTAAACTGGTGCGTCAGGAGCCGGGAGCCGGTTTCGGTGGTGCGGGTCAGGAGGCGGTAGCGGGTTTCGCCGGAGCGAGCCCGCAGGTGGCCCGGTTTGAGGGGGGGGCGGCGTCGGAAAATCCGGATGTCGGCCCGATCGCGATCGCCGGTGATTTCCAGGGGCACGTAGGCATCCCACTCCATCACCGCCGCCAAAACCGTCTCCCGCCAATTCTGGGAGGGGTCGTCCTCCCGGCGCTCGACATAAACCCGAACCGGCCACCGCGACCAGATCAGGTAGCCGAATGGCGGCACTTCGATCTCGTCGAAATAGTCGCCGGCGGTCGGATCTCCCCACTGCTCCAGGGTCGGCGGCAGGGGGTGCGGTCGCGAAGGTATCCCGCCATCAACGGCGGGCGATCGCAGACTGAAGGCGACGACGAGGCCGGCGGCCAAAAGGCCGGCCCCCCAGACTCGAAATCGTCGCTGTGCACCCATACAGACTGAAAATTCCTCGCGGTCCGACGGCCTATCCGACCCAGCCGGCGCTCAAAATCACCGTCAACCCCATAAAAACGATCGCCAGCATCCAAGTGATGCGGTTGAGGGTGACTTCCGCACTCTTGGCGCTCGTAAACAGTTGAGCCTGTCCGCCGATCCCGCCGATGCCGTCGCCCTTGGGGCTGTGCAGGAGTACGAGGACAATCAAACCCAGGGCCGACAAAGACCAGATTACCTGTAAAATTTCAGTTGTCATGGTTTTTTTCTCTCTTTCGTCCGCATTTGGCGGTCAATCCGACCCATTTTAAATGGGTATCCGGCGATGATTCCCAGAAAGGGTCGCGGAAACTCCCGAAGACGCACGACTCGGGCTGCAAGGATTTTAACACCAAATACCGGATTTAGGGAAGCCGGGATAATTGATAATCGAGCGCGACAATTGATAATGAATTGCCCGTCCCCGACGCCCGCCCCCCCGTTTCGCCGGTTCCCGCTTTTCCCTGGAATGGAATACCCATTTTTGACTAAAATTGAAAAGGCGCCGACGGTTTTGCCGTTATTTTAACGATGCCACATTCTTCCGACGAGGCGATCGCCCGACTGCGCGGAAGACGCTCGCTGTCAATCCAAACATAATAACTCAATGGATGATTGGGACAATGGAAATCGCTCGGACATTCCGACACCGAACCGTTCTCCGGCTCAACCCGAGGGAACATCCGCGACCCTCATGAAGCCGACACCCAAACCGCCGGAATCCCCGCCGGAGGAAGAAGAACGCGGCTTTTTACCCGTTCTGAGAAACCGCAATTTTCTCGCCCTGTGGAGCGGCCAGGTTTTTTCCCAACTCGCAGATAAAGTGTACCTGGTGTTGATGATCGCCGTCATTTCCACGCGGTTTCAACAGGCCGGCCAGAGCATCAGCGGTTGGGTTTCGGCGATCATGATCGCCTTCACCATTCCCGCCGTTTTATTCGGCGCCGGGGCGGGGGTATACGTCGATCGCTGGCCGAAAAAGCCGGTGCTGGTGCTGACGAATTTGCTCCGGGGCGGCTTCGTGCTGAGTTTGCCCATATTGCTGTGGCTCTCGGATGGGATGAAACTCGGAAAGTTCCCGTTCGGGTTCTGCCTGCTGTTGCTGGTCACATTTCTCGTCTCGACCCTGACCCAATTTTTCGCCCCCGCCGAACAGGCGGCTATCCCCCTAATTGTGGAGCGCAAGCACCTGCTATCGGCTAACTCCCTGTACACCACTACCATGATGGCGTCGGTGATCGTGGGATTTGCGGTGGGGGAACCCCTGCTGGCCCTGGCGGACACCCTGGCCGAACGCCTGGGGAGTCAGCTACCCGTCGGCAAGGAGTTGATCGTCGGGAGCGGCTACGCCGTCGCCGGGTTGCTGTTGCTGCTGATGAAAACCGGCGAAAAGCGGATGGAGAACCCCCACGAACAGCCCCACGTCCTGGAAGACCTGCGGGACGGGCTGCGCTACCTGCGGGACCACCGGGGCGTCCGCAACGCCCTGATTCAACTGGTGATCCTATTTTCCATCTTCGCGGCCCTGGCGGTTTTGGCTGTCCGGGTGGCGGAGTTGATCCCGAACCTCAAATCGTCCCAATTCGGCTTTCTCCTGGCCGCGGCGGGCATCGGGATGGCGATCGGGGCGGCTATTTTGGGCCACGCCGGCCACCAATTTTCCCACTTTCAAATGGCGCTGTTCGGGTCCGTGGGGATGGCCGTCTGTCTGGTCGGACTGGCGTTTTTCAGCCAGCAACTCTGGCCGGCTCTGGCCCTGATCGCGGTGTTGGGGGTGTTCGGCGCGGTGGTGGGCATCCCCATGCAGACCACCATCCAGGCGGAAACCCCGGAAGAGATGCGGGGCAAGGTGTTCGGCCTGCAAAACAATGCCGTCAATATCGCCCTGTCCCTGCCGCTGGCTTTGGCGGGGGTGGCGGAAACCTTTTTCGGCCTGCCGGCGGTCTTTTTCGGTCTGGGGGCACTTTGCCTGGGGGCGGGTAGTTTGACCTGGTACATTTCGAGGCTGAAACTGTCTCGGGAGCGGAAATTTGGGAATTAGCGATCGCGCAGTTGCCGGTCAACTTCCCCCACCGACAACCCCAGCGCCGCGGCGATTTGTTCCGCTCCGGTTGAATGCTCGGAACACAAAACGGGTTGGATATCCAGACCGCTTTGGAATCAATTCCAAAGCTAATAGCTCTTTGCCGATTGCTGAAAGCTGATTGCTATACGATCGCGGTAAAAATTTAAAACGGAAAAAAGGGGGATTCAACCGAAACCCCCTTCAATTTATCGATCGCGTCCCCGCAATTTTCGGGCGATTTATTTGTCAACAAAATTGCCGTACAGTAGCTGTTTGGACATGGTAGATTCCCGGTCGATTTTGAAGATGAAAATTAAACGGCGCTGTAGACAACGGCACCGTCCCGACTGCGGTTGTGGATTCTCATCAAATCTTCCCGCTGCAATTCTTCTAAAATCGTGCGAATTTATTGGGGAGTCCGGCCCGTTTCGACGACCAAATCGGACAGGGTGACTTCTCCCATTTTGTGGGCGATTTTGATCAGTTGAACTCGAATATCTTCAGAGCCGGGATTGCTGTTTCCTTTCGTCTGCCGTTTCGCCTTGTTGACGGCGCGGGTATTTTCGACGGTGGCGATGACGGTATAAATAAAGCCGAATCCCGTAGTGAAGTCCTCGTCATCTACCTGCCGTCCTCGGTAAATTTACGGAGTTTTGACAAAAGCGATCGCCCGAACGTTTAAAATGTGAAATTGAGCCGCCGAACCCCACCCGCGATCGCCTCGATGCACGACTCGAACCCCAAAATTCAGATCGAACATCTGGTCAAAATTTACGGAGATGACCCCCGAAGGGCCCTGCGGCTGTTCCGGGACGGACACACCCGGGAGGCGATCCGAGAAAAAACCGGCCACGTCGTCGGCGTGGCGGACGTTTCCCTGACGGTGGGACGGGGGGAACTGTTCGTGATCATGGGACTCTCGGGTTCGGGAAAATCCACCCTCGTCCGCTGCATCAACCGCCTGATTCCCCCCACCAGCGGCCACATTTACATCGATCGCGAAGATATCGCCCGCGTCGGCGAACGGCGACTGCGGGAAATCCGGTTGACCCGAATTTCGATGGTATTTCAGGGGTTCGGACTGTTCCCCCACCGGACGGTGGCCGAAAATGTGGAATACGGTTTGAAATTGCGGGGGATGGAGAAGGGAAAACGCCGTCAAAAAGCCCTGGAGACGCTGGAAACCGTGGGGTTGAGGGAGTGGGCCGACGACCGTCCGGCGGCCCTGAGTGGGGGGATGCAGCAGCGGGTGGGGTTAGCCCGGGCTCTGGCGACGGATGCGGAGATTCTGTTGATGGACGAACCCTTCGGCGCCCTCGATCCGCTGATCCGGCGGGAGATGCAGGACGAGTTGCTGCGACTCCAAAAGCGGCTGCACAAGACGATCGTTTTTATCAGCCACGACATCCAGGAGGCGGTGAAACTCGGCGATCGCATCGCGGTGATGCGGGACGGGGCGATCGTGCAAATTGGGACGCCGGAAGACCTGATCGCCGCACCCGCCGACGACTACATCCGCGCTTTCACCCGAGATATCGATCGCGCTAAAGTGATGGCGGTGCGATCGCTGATTCGTCCGGTGGAAACCTGTCAATTTCCCCTCGATCCTTCCCAAACTATCGACAATTATCAAAATCGTTGGATTTATTGCGTCGATTCTGACGGTCAACTTTTGGGGCGAATCGAGAGAGTTGAATTGGAAAAAATGGGCGATCGCGCCGAGTTCAATTTCCCGACAGACTATCCCCAGGTGGACGCTTCCGCGCTGCTGACCGACGTTTTTCCCTTATTTAAACTGGGGGTTCCCGTGGGGGTGCGCGATCGCGACGGGCGGTTTTTGGGAATTGTGGAAGCCCCGGATATTTTGGCGGCTTTGGGGGATATTAAATGGGGACAGAAACCGGATTTCTAGACATCTCGGGTGGAGAGGAAGAAACCGGGTTTCTAGAAGCCGCTTGGGTTCTCCCCTAAGATATTGGAAGAAACCCGGTTTCTAGAAC
>NZ_JAYFER010000106.1:0-821 GCF_055795065.1 Lyngbya sp. CCY1209 | reverse complement strand
CAAAGAAACCGGGTTTCTAGAAGCACCTTGGGTTTCCCCCCGAGATCTCAATAGAAACCCGGTTTCTAGACCCGAGTTTCTAAACGCGATAAACCCGGCTTCTAGAGCCCGTTTATTGAAGCTATGATATCCTAGATCTATCATCGAGTTTCGAGGAGTTAAAAATGCCGCGTCGCCAAATCGTCTTTGAAACGGGTCGCTACTACCATATTTATAATCGGGGTCACAATCGGCAGGCGATATTTTTTAATCGAGATAATTACATCCACTTTTTGAGATTAATTAACAAATATTTGATCGAAACAAATTCCGCCGATATTATCGCCTATTGCTTGATGCCCAATCACTATCATCTGTTGGTGTATTTGCGGGCGGATCATTTCTCGAAGTCAATGCAAAGGTTGAGCGTGTCTTATGTCAAAGCGTTCAACAAATCTTATCAACGGGTCGGAACCTTATTTCAAAGACGATTTCAGGCGATTCTCGTAGATCGGGATGAATATTTATTTCAGTTGACCCGATATATTCACTTGAATCCAGTCAAAGCAAAGCTAGTTGACAAAGCCGAAGATTGGGAATTTTCCAGTTATCGAGAATATGTGGATTTGCGGCCGGGGAGTTTGCCCAAGTGTGAAGAAGTGCGATCGCATTTTAACTCGGCGAATAATTATCGTCGTTTTGTGGAACGTTCGATCCAAACCGCATCGATTCAACATTTGATGTTTGACGAGTAATCTGTGAAAGAAGAAACCCGGTTTCTAGAAGCATCTTTGATTTTCCCCCGAGATCTCAATAGAAACCCGGTTTCTAGACCCGAGTTT
>NZ_JAYFER010000105.1:0-3077 GCF_055795065.1 Lyngbya sp. CCY1209 | reverse complement strand
AGGGGGGCTGGGGGGGATGGGGGCTGGGGGGGATGGGGGCTGGGGGGGATGGGGGCTGGGGGGGATTCTCACTCCGTCGATTTTTTACCTCCAGATTCAAACATAAACCACCACAATTCAAAACCGATCAGGGCGACACCGCCGAGGGTGACACCCAACTTGACGGCGAGGGGTTGTTCGATTTTGCTGAATTGTCCGAACTCGCCACCGTGGGATTTTTCGGGCATTGCTTCCGCCGGGAGGGACGCGATCGCACCCGCCAGCAACAACCCCGTAAAATAACCGCCAATTTTGCCGAATTTGAACATGATTTAACCTCAAAAAAAACATCAATGTTTCGCCAAGCGAGTCCGCCGCAGTCGCAGGGCGTTGGTGACGACGGAAACGGAACTCATCGCCATCGCAGCACCGGCGATAATCGGGTTGAGTAGCCAGTGGGTGAGGGGGAACAGAACCCCCGCTGCGATCGGGATGCCCAGGGTATTGTAAATAAAGGCAAAAAACAGATTTTGGCGGATATTGTTCATGGTGGCGCGGCTGAGTTGAATGGCGGTGACGATACCTTTTAAATCGCCGGAAATTAAGGTAATATCCCCCGCCGCGATCGCCACGTCGGTGCCGGTGCCGATCGCGATTCCCACGTCCGCCTGTGCCAAAGCCGGGGCGTCGTTGATGCCGTCTCCCACCATCGCCACGACGGGACGTTCCTTGCCTTTTTTGGCTTTTTCCTGCTGCAAGGATTTGACGATTTCCGACTTGCGATCGGGGCGAACTTGGGCGAAAACGCGATCGATTCCCACTTGATCCGCGATCGCCTCGGCAGTTTTCTGGTTATCTCCCGTCACCATCACCACTTCCAAACCCATCCGCTTCAACGCCTTCACCGCTTCCGCCGACGAGGGTTTTAGAGTATCTGCAATTCCCAATAATCCCTCAATTTCTCCGTCCATCGCGATCCAAGCCGTCGTCTGTCCGTCGGTTTCCCATTGCTGCTGCTGCGTCTCGAAAATTTGGGTATCCATTCCCAATTCTTCCATCCAAGCCGAGGTGCCAATTTGGATGCGGCGATCGGAAACCCTTCCCTGCACCCCCATTCCCGCCATCGCCTCGAAATCCTCCACATTTGGAAGGGGAAATTCCACCTGTTGAGATTTGGCATATTCGACGATCGCTTCCGCCAAAGGATGTTCCGATTGGCGTTCCACCGCCGCCACCAGCCGCAGCAATTTCAACTCGGCATCATTCGCCGTTCCCGCCGTCGTGACGTAGTTCGTTACCGTCGGTTTTCCCGCCGTCAGCGTTCCGGTTTTATCCAATACTAAAGTTTCGATTTTGTGGGCGAGTTCCAGACTGTCCGCACCTTTGATTAAAATGCCATTTTCCGCCCCCAATCCGGTGCCAACCATCACCGATGTCGGCGTCGCCAATCCCAACGCGCAGGGACAGGCGATAATTAAAACGCCCACCATTGTCACGATCGCCAACGTGAGATTTCCAGTAATATTAAACCAGACGACAAATGTGGCGATCGCGATCGCAATTACCACCGGAACGAACCACCCCGTCACCCGATCCGCCAACCGCTGAATCGGTGCCTTCGATCCCTGTGCCTGCTGCACCAACTGCACGATTTGCGCCAAAACCGTCTCTTCCCCGACTCTGGCGGCTTTGAATTTAAAACTCCCCGTCTTATTAATTGTCGCCCCGATCACTTCATCTCCGGGATGCTTTTCGACGGGAACGCTTTCCCCCGTCACCATCGACTCATCCACCGTCGATCGCCCTTCCATCACTTCGCCATCCACCGGAATTTTCTCCCCCGGACGCACGACAACCACATCCCCCACCTGCACTTCATCGATGGGAATATCCTGTTCTTCTCCGGAGCGGATTACCCGGGCTGTTTTCGCCTGTAATCCCATCAATTTGCGGATGGCTTCGGAGGTTTTGCCCCGGGCGCGATGTTCCAATAATCGCCCCAGTAGAATTAGGGTAATAATGACGACGGCGGACTCGTAATAAACATCGGCACTCAACCCCTGCCTGGTAAAAACTTGGGGAAATAAAGTCACGAAAACCGAGTAAATATAAGCGGCTCCAGTTCCGACAGCGATCAGGGTATTCATATCCGAAGAACGCTGTTTTAACCCTTTCCAAGCTCCCGTAAAAAATTGGTGTCCGCACCAAAACATCACGGGGGTTGTCAACACCAATTGTAGCCAGTAATTGTGCATCCAATGGGGAATCCAAGGTATATCTAACCCCGTCATCATTGGTAAACCGCCAAACATCAGAAAAATACTGATTAAACCGGCGATCGCCACTTTTCGCGTCAGTTCCCGTTCAATTTGGCGGCTTTCCCGTTCCGTCTCATCTTCACTCTGTCTCATCCCCTTCAACGGTTTGGCGCCGTATCCGGCATCGGATACCGCCTGTTGGATTTGCTCCAAATTGGTTTTTTGGGGATTATAATTGACGGTAGCCTGTTCGGCGCCAAAATTCACCTGGCACTGATCCACGCCGTCGATCCGCTTGACGACGGTTTCGATGCGGGAGGCACAGGCGGCGCAGCTCATCCCCTTGAGTTGCAGGTGGGTGGTTTTCATCGGCAGACTCCGGTTAAGGACTCGATGGATTGAGTTTAGAGTCTCCGGTTAACTGGAGAGTCAAGGGGTTCGGAAAAAATTTTCTTTGTCAAGTTTTTGAGACAAAACTTAATAAAAAGCCGCGATCGCATTAAAGCAGTTCTTCGTAAAGTCTGAGTTCTGCTACCGTCTGATCCCAACCTTGCCTTTCGTAGGAAGCGAGTAATTCTTGAATGCTGAGAGGGGGATTTTTTAAGCTCATTCGCTGTCGTTTGACGGCCCGACAAATAACGGAAGGAGCCCCATCAATTAAATGGACAATGAAAAGGAAATGGTGGGTTACGGCGCGGATGGAAAGTTGTGGGTTTTTCTGAAAAATTACTGCCGCGCCTAACTCACCCTACTGGACTGTTTGATCTTAAATGAGGCGATCGGATCTGAATCCACAGGCAAGATGCCCGATGCTCCGTTTTGAATTTTGCCTCATTTGAG
>NZ_JAYFER010000104.1:0-7071 GCF_055795065.1 Lyngbya sp. CCY1209 | reverse complement strand
CGACTCAAGTCGCCGTTCGTTTTTCCTCCCTGCTCTAAAGAGACAGAGCTTCCAAACGTATCGGAGATTTTACGTGATCTTCGAGGGACAATAAATAGAATCGAGACGGGGAAGCGTTCAGAATTCGCAGCCGCAACAGTCCCCCTGCGGGAATCGACAGGGAGGGGTTGACCTGTCCGTTGGCCGTGACGATCGCACCTTCCCGGCCCATCATCTGCATCATGGGGTTTCCCCGCCGACCCGAACTTCCCGCCGCGTCGAAATCTTGCAAAACCAGAAATTCTTCTTTCGCCGCCTTCACCTCCGGGATGTCGTCGAGTTCCCCCCGAATCACGAACAACCCCGCCAGACCCCCGAACACCTGATCGGCCACCCAGCCGTGGCGGTGGGGGTGATACCAAAAGGTTCCCGCCGGGTGATCTTCGGGAATCGTCAATTCGTAGGTCTGGGTTTCTCCGGACGGGACGTGGATGAAAACGTTGTCGGCGTTCCCCGTGGGGGGGACGTGCAGGCCGTGATAGTGCAGGTTCGTTTCTTGGGGGAGACTATTTTTGAACTGAATTCGCACCGTGTCCCCCGGTTTAGCTTCCAGCATCGGGCCGGGAATCTGTCCGTTGTAGGCCAACAGGTTCAGGGATTGGCCCGCGATCGCCGCCCGCACCGGACGGGCCTCCAACGCCACGTCCAGCAGTCCCCCTTGACTGGTCTTCCGGGGAAATTGTGCCTGTAGGGAGGCGCGAGAACCGCACTGGCCCAGGAGGGTTGCCCCGGCGGCGGTACTCAGGGTTAAGAACTGTCTGCGTTTCATCGGTTCAATCGGCGCGTGAAATGGGGTGATGCCCATCCCAGTTTAACGAACCATTTTCCGAGATTGACGGCAAACACAACTCCCGACTTACGGTTAGCCACCATATCGAGAGCGATCGCACCTCCTACAGTAGTGAATGGATGTTATCCAAAACGGTCGCAGGTTCACCGGCAAGGAGTCCGACCGTCCCCCGGAGGTTCGGTAAACACACCTTCATCAAAAGGACAGACCGCCCACAGTATAGAAATAAGAATCGATCTTGAAGATCTTATTCAAAAAGGACTCCCTTACTCATCCCATTCACCAAATGTGACCTGCGGTTTACTCGATTGGCGAATCAACGGGGCGGAAACAGAACAAATTTTGTAGTAGTCATAGGAGCAAAAGCACCACTATGGGAAAAGTAGTTGGAATTGACTTAGGAACCACTAACTCTTGTGTCGCGGTAATGGAAGGCGGTAAACCCACCGTGATCGCCAACGCCGAAGGCCTTCGCACGACCCCCTCCGTCGTCGCCTACGCCAAAAACGGCGATCAACTCGTGGGACAAATCGCCAAGCGCCAGGCCGTGATGAACCCCGAAAACACCTTCTACTCGGTGAAGCGGTTCATCGGACGCAAATCTTCAGAAGTAGACAACGAATCCAAAGAAGTCGCCTACAAAGTCCTCTCCGACAGCAGCGGCAACGTCAAGCTCGACTGTCCGGCCAGAGAGAAGCAATTCGCGCCGGAAGAAATTTCGGCCCAGGTTCTCCGCAAGTTGCTCGAAGATGCCAGCAAGTACCTCGGAGAAACCGTCACCGAAGCCGTCATCACCGTCCCGGCCTACTTCAACGACTCCCAGCGTCAGGCCACCAAAGACGCGGGTAAAATCGCCGGCATCGAAGTGAAGCGGATCATCAACGAGCCGACGGCCGCATCCCTGGCCTACGGCCTGGACAAAAAGAGCAACGAAACCATCCTGGTCTTCGACCTCGGGGGCGGTACCTTCGACGTCTCCATCCTGGAAGTCGGCGACGGCGTGTTTGAAGTGCTCTCGACATCCGGCGACACCCACCTCGGCGGCGACGACTTCGACAAGAAGATCGTGGACTTCCTGGCCGAGGAATTCATGAAAACCGAAGGCATCGACCTGCGGAAGGACAAGCAGGCCCTCCAACGCCTGACGGAAGCGGGGGAAAAAGCCAAGCAGGAACTCTCCAGCGTCACCCAGACAGAGATCAACCTGCCCTTCATCACCGCCACCCAGGACGGGCCGAAGCACCTCGACATGACCCTGACCCGGGCGAAGTTCGAGGAAATCTGCTCCGACCTGATCGACCGCTGCCGGATTCCGGTGGAAAATGCGGTCCGCGACGCCAAACTCGACAAGTCCGCCATCAATGAGGTAGTCCTCGTCGGCGGTTCGACCCGGATTCCCGCCATCAAAGAATTGGTGAAGCGGGTTCTGGGCAAAGACCCGAACCAAACCGTCAACCCGGACGAAGTGGTTGCCGTGGGTGCGGCGATTCAGGCGGGTGTCCTGGCCGGCGAAGTGAAAGACATCCTGCTGCTGGATGTGACTCCCCTGTCCTTGGGTGTGGAAACCCTCGGCGGCGTGATGACCAAGATCATCCCCCGCAACACCACGATTCCCACCAAGAAATCCGAGGTGTTCTCCACGGCGGTTGACGGCCAGACGAATGTGGAAATCCACGTCCTGCAAGGTGAGCGGGAAATGGCGACCGACAACAAGAGCTTGGGAACCTTCCGCCTGGACGGCATTCCCCCGGCTCCCCGCGGCGTGCCCCAAATTGAGGTGATGTTCGATATCGACGCCAACGGTATCCTGAACGTGACGGCGAAGGATAAGGGGACGGGTAAGGAACAGTCCATCAGCATCACCGGCGCCTCCACCCTGCCGGATAACGAAGTCGATCGCATGGTCAAGGAAGCCGAGCAGAACGCGGCCGCGGACCGGGAGCGCCGGGAGCGCATCGATCGCAAGAACCAGGCCGACACCCTGGCTTACCAAGCCGAGAAGCAGATCAACGAACTCGGCGACAAGGTTCCCGCCGACGAGAAGACCAAGATCGAAGGTCAGATCAAGGAGCTGCGGGATGCGATCGCCCAGGAAGACGACGCCAAAATCCAAACCCTGACCACCGAGTTGCAACAGGCGCTCTACACCCTCAGCAGCAACCTGTACCAGCAAGCCGGCGGCTCCGCACCGGGAGCCGAAGCGGGAGCGACGGGAGGCTCGTCTGACGGCGACGGCGGCGAGGGTCCGTCCGACGACGTGATCGACGCCGACTTCACCGAAGCCAAATAAACGAACTCGGGGTCCATTCCCCCGCTTCCAATCATCTGACAATTGCGACGGGGGAGACATCATCGATGTCCCCCCGTTTTTTGACGATGTTTGGATTCCCCGTGGGGGCAACCTTATAGGGTTGCCCGATGTTCGGGTATTGAACCGGAAATCGCCGAAAGATTCCTCAAATGGATCGATGTCGGGACACCTCCATCGAGATAAAATTGGCTGATTCGCTCAATCAACAGTTTTCGACCATGTCACCACTGCCATCGACCCAATCTGAACCCGACCGGACAAAAGTCTCTTCCATCCGACAATTGCGCCAATTCAGCAATCTATTGGACCGGGCGATCCGCATCCCCGGAACCTCCCACGGCATCGGTTTAGACCCCATTTTGGGGCTGATACCGGGCGGGGGCGACCTGCTGGGGGCGGTGTTTTCCGGTTATATCGTGTTGAAGGCGTTTCAGTTCGGCGTCCCCAAGGAAACCCTGCTGAGAATGGGGTCCAACATCGCCCTGGAAACGGTGGCGGGGACGGTCCCGGTCGTCGGCGACCTGTTTGATGTGGCGTGGAAGGCGAACGTCAAAAATGTCGATCTTTTGGAAGCCCATTTGGAGAATCCCGAAACCGGGAAAAAAGCCGATCGCGGGTTTGTCGTTTTACTCTTGGGCGGGTTGCTGCTACTGGTGATTTTGGTGTCCTTTGTCAGTTTAGTCGCGATCGCCCTGCTGTGGCGTCTGTTGCAATCCTTGTGACGGGTGTTTTCCCGGCGACAACCCGCGCCAAAAAAACCCAGAACAAATGGGCTCTGGGAATGTTCGATCGAATGGGATTTTTACCGTTCGTTCAATCGGTTCGGGGCGACCGAGAATTCCATCTCGGTTTGAGATGGATCGCCGTTGGACTTATGTCCACCAGATTTCTCGCTTGGGCGGATTTCCGCGCACTTCAAAGGAATCTCCGGCTTCGTTGAGGACTGCGTTGAGCTCGTTGACCGTAAACTCGTAACCGTCGGCGAGGGCGAGGGCGACAAACTCCTCCTCATTTTGCGCCTCGTTATATTTTTTCTTAATCTCGGGGTCACGACCGCCCGCTTCGAGCAGCGTTTCTACATTGTGTTTGGACATAAAGTCCCTCCTAACTGGGTCGTAGGATTGGGTACCCTTCTATTGTCTCAGGCTCGGATCTCAAAAAGTGTTACAAACTTTACTAAATGCCCCAAAAATTTCTGGGATTTTATGCGATCGTCCGGCGGCGTATTCTCGGGTTCCGGGGGACTCGATTCGCGGGATTTCCCCCTTCCGAACCGGGCGATCGCGAGGAGAATTAAGTCGGAGAATGGGTCGGAAAATTTTGTCGCGATCGAAAATGCCGACTTTTGCAAAAAATTATCTTTATAGTTGATAAAAATACACGACCAAGCTGGCCCCCGAAATTCCTTCGCCCCCGACCGGAAAATTGGCGGAGTTCAAAAAAGCAAAAAATTCCCAACGGAAAGGCAGTCAATCTCGTCACAATCGTCGCTCTGAGAGTCCCTCGGAAGCTCGAATTCGAGTCAGATTTAAAAACAAACTTGCCAGCGGCGTGCGGGGCGACCTCCGCCGAGATTAACATTAAATTAACAAAAGCTTAAACCAAAAGTGTTAAACTTCTTTTAATGTCAACTAGCCGACCTTCTCTTCCCGGTATTATACAAAAAACCGCGACTGTCACTCTAACTCCCACGTTTTATTCTAGATCATGGCAAAAACGAAAAAGTCCGAAACCCAGACCTCAAAATCGATCGACCTCGGCGATTCCCAATACTTTTTCAACCGGGAACTGAGTTGGCTGGAGTTCAACTACCGGGTCCTCGCCGAGGCCCTCGACGATCGCACCCCGCTGTTGGAGCGGCTCAAATTCCTGTCCATCTTCAGCTCCAATCTCGACGAATTTTTTATGGTGCGGGTGGCCGGTTTGAAGCGACAAATCGAAGCCGACGTCCGCAAGCGCACCCCCGACGGCCGCACCCCCCGGCAACAACTCACAGAAATTCACCAGCGGTTGCTGCCGATGGTGTCGGAGCAGCACCAATTTTTCGAGAAAACGGCGAAGGTAGAGCTGGCCAAACACGACATCCACCTGCTCAACTACATCGACCTGAACCAGGAACAGCGTACCTACCTGCACCACTACTTCGAGGAGCAAATCTTCCCCGTTCTCACCCCCCTGGCCATCGACCGCTCCCACCCGTTCCCGTACCTGTCCAACCTCAGCCTAAATTTGGCCGTCGTCCTCAAAAACCCGGAGACGGAGGAGGATTTGCTGGCCCGGATCAAAGTCCCCAAACTGCTGCCGCGGTTTATTTCCCTCCCCGAAAAATTCCAAAAACAGCGGGAGGGCAACGCCGGTTTCTGGACGGGCGTCCCCCTGGAACAGGTGATCGCCCACAACCTGGAAGCCCTGTTCCCGGGGATGAACATCCTCGACTACTACCCCTTCCGCATCACCCGAGACGCCGATCTCTCCGTGCAGGAAGACGAAGGGGACGACCTGCTCTTGGCGATCGAACAGGAGTTGCGGAAGCGACGCCTGGGGGGTTCGGCGGTGCGGTTGGAGGTCAACACCGGAATGCCCGAAAACATCCGGGAGATGCTCATGGAGGAGCTGGAATTGGCGCCCGAAGACATTTACACCGTGGAGGGGATCCTGGACCTCAAGGATTTGATGTCGTTCATGGGCCTGCCGATGCCGGAGTTGAAAGATCGGCCGTGGAGTCCGACCCTGCCCAAGTGGCTGGCGGACAGCGACGAAGTGACCACCTCGACGAGCAACGGCGAAATCGAAAAGGATATTTTCGCGATCGTCCGCCAGGGCGACGTCTTGGTCCACCACCCCTACCAATCTTTCTCGGCGACGGTGCAGCAGTTCATCACCCAGGCGGCTTACGATCCCAACGTGTTGGCGATCAAAATGACCCTGTACCGGACCTCGGGAGATTCCCCCATCATCAACGCCCTGATCGCGGCGGCGGAAAATGGCAAGCAGGTGGCGGCCCTGGTGGAGTTGAAAGCCCGGTTCGACGAGGAGAACAACATCCACTGGGCGCGACAATTGGAGCAGCGGGGCGTCCATGTGGTTTACGGGTTGGTGGGGTTGAAAACCCACACGAAGGTGGTGATGGTGGTGCGCCACGAAGAGGGCCACATCCGCCGCTACGTCCACATCGGAACGGGAAATTACAACCCGAAAACGGCTAAACTGTACACGGATTTGGGGCTGTTGAGTTGCCGGGAAGAGTTGGGGGAAGACCTGACGGACCTGTTCAACTTCTTGACCGGATATTCCCGCCAGCAGTCCTACCGGAAATTGTTGGTGGCGCCGGTGAATATGCGCGATCGCTTCCTGAGTTTGATCCGCCGGGAGATCGATCGCTGCCAAGCCGGGGAGACGGGGCGCATCGTCGCCAAGATGAACTCCCTGGTCGATCCGGAAATTATCGCCACCCTCTACGAGGCATCCATCGCCGGCGTCACCATCGATCTGATCGTCCGGGGGATCTGCTGCCTGCGTCCCGGAGTGAAGGGGGTGAGCGAAAATATCAAAGTGATCAGCATCGTGGGGCGCTTTTTGGAGCACTCGCGGATCTTTTATTTTTACAACAACGGCGAGGAAGAGGTTTACATCGGGTCCGCCGACTGGATGCCCCGAAACCTCAACCGGCGGGTCGAGGCGATCGTGCCGGTGGAAGAACCCAAACTGGCCAAGGATCTCCAGGAAGTGCTCGGCATCATGCTCTCGGACAACCGCCACGCCTGGGACTTGCAGGAAGACGGCCGCTACATCCAGCGGCGTCCGGCGGATAAGGCGCCCGAACTCAGCGCCCAGGATATTTTGATGGACACGGCGGAACAGGGGCGGTAATTTGGGTGTGGGGTGTGGGGTGTGGGGTGTGGGGTGTGGGGAATTTTACCTCCGCCCCTGT
>NZ_JAYFER010000103.1:0-1093 GCF_055795065.1 Lyngbya sp. CCY1209 | reverse complement strand
CTATAGAAATCCTGTTCGTAAAGGGTGTTGCTCATGGGGTCGGGTCGAACGGATTCTCAGTGTCGTGTGGTTTCTAGATTAGCATGGGTTGGGGGGGCAATTTAAGTCATTTGTTGTTGCGCTTTAGCGCGTTCTAGGACTGTTGAAATTGGACAGTCGTGATGACCCCTACGGACAGAAAAATGGGTTATAAGGGGCGATCGCACCCGGAACCCACCAACAATTTCGAGCATTTATTTTTCAAATTTGGAACGCCCACCCCCGCGCCTTTCAAAAACTGGGAGAAACGGGCAAAAATAAATCCGTAGGCGTCAAACACTCTTGATCTCCCACGGATTTTTTGAAACCGCTTTTGCCGGGATTAAGAGTCCGGCTCAAAACCGAGCGATCGCAACTGTTCTAATAATTGTTGCGCCTTCAATTCGGCTTCGTCTGCGCGTTGGCGTTCGGCTTCGGCTTCTTGATTGGCAGCATCGGCGCGTTGGCGTTCGGCTTCGGCTTCTTGATTGGCAGCGTCTGCGCGTTGCTGTTCGGCGTCGGCGCGTTGCTGTTCGGCTTCAGCGCGTTGCTGTTCGGCTTCAGCGCGTTGCTGTTCGGCTTCAGCGCGTTGGATCTCCTGTAGTGCGGCTTCTTCCGGAGTCGGGACTAACGTTCCGTCCGGCGTAAAATACCGCAACTTCTCATTTTCGATTCCAAGATACAAGCCGAGTTCCTGACTCCACCGCCAACCGCGATCGTTGGGTGGAATGTCCTGATATTGGTTCCCAATCAGCCGAAATCCTTCAAACTCCAAGGTATCCGGGGAAAACCAAAAATATTCGGGTGTCCGAAATCGGTTTTGATAGAGCCGTTTTTTCTCGGCGCGATCGGCGGTTGCCGTGGTGGGTGAGAGTAATTCGACAATTACATTGGGGTACTGTCCCCCCTCTTCCCACACCACCCAGGATCTGCGGGGACGCTTCTCAGTGGGTTGCACCAGGAAAAAGTCCGGCCCGCGAAACTCCCGGTTCCGCAATTGTTGACGGCTAAAATAGATCGTCAGGTTGGCACCGATAAAGAAATCTTCGCGATCGCGCCACAGCCACTCCAAACA
>NZ_JAYFER010000102.1:0-347 GCF_055795065.1 Lyngbya sp. CCY1209 | reverse complement strand
CTCCTCGCCAACATCGCACTGGATGGAATGGTGAGGCACATCAACAAAATCTTCCCTAACAAAAAGAAACAGAAGATAAAAGCAACGGTCGTCAGATACGCCGATGATTTTGTAGTCATATCACCAAATCTCGAAATCATTGAACAGTGCAAGATTGCTATCTCCGAATGGTTAAATCCCATTGGACTCCAACTCAAGCCGGAAAAGACAAGAATCTGTCATACACTAAGAGAAATCGAAGCTGACGGAAAAAAAGTCCCACCCGGATTCGACTTCCTGGGGTTCAATATCAGGCAATATCCAAAAGGAAAACATACATCCGGGAAGAAATCGGGGGGAAGAGGTCT
>NZ_JAYFER010000101.1:0-1600 GCF_055795065.1 Lyngbya sp. CCY1209 | reverse complement strand
AAGCCGCTTGGGTTCTCCCCTAAGATATTGGAAGAAACCCGGTTTCTAGAACCAGCCGAGTTGGGAGAGGAAGAAACTGGGTTTCTAGAAGCCGCTTGGGTTCTCCCCTAAGATATTGGTAGAAACCCGGTTTCTGGAGAGCTTGCGGTAAAATGGACGGTATCTTCTCCGAGCCGGTGTCTCACGTGGGGATCTATGGACAACGATCGAAGACAATTGCAAGCCTCAACCCGCCGTCAGTTTATCCGGTTGGCCAGCCAAACCGCGACCGGATTTTTCGTGGCGGGATGTTTGTCCGATCGCCACCGTTCCGAAAATCAAAACTCCGGCGGAACGCCTGCAAAACAGCCCGATGTTGATCAATTTGAACCGCCCGAAGTTCCTGAAAATCTTCCTTTACAGCGCGTCAGTTTTGAAACCCTGCGGGTCGATTCCCGGGGGAATATCAACTGGCGCCGGGAATTGCAGGGGCAATTTTTTACCGAATCGTTGGGAGAAAATATCGCCGTCGAAATGATATTGATTCCGGGGGGAACGTTTCTGATGGGTTCCCCGGAAACGGAAGTGGGACGGGGCATGACCGAAGGGCCCCAGCACGAAGTAACTGTGGCGCCGTTTTTTATGAGTCGATACGCTATCACCCAGAGACAATGGCGGGCGATCGCAAACCTGCCACAACTCGCGATCGACCTGGAACCTGATCGCTCTCAATACGACGGAGAAAACCGCCCCGCCGAGTGGGTGACGTGGTTTGAGGCGATCGAATTTTGCGCCCGACTCTCCAGATTAACCAACCGAACCTACCGACTTCCCAGCGAGGCGGAGTGGGAATACGCCTGCCGCGCCGAAACCGCCACGCCGTTTTATTACGGGGAGACGATTACCACGGATATCGTCAACTTTTACGGCGATTTTACCTACGGCGAAGCCCCGAAAGGTATCGTCCGGGAAGGCACCACACCCGTCGGCAGTTTTCCCCCCAACGCCTTCGGTTTGTACGACACCCACGGCAACGCTTGGGAGTGGTGCGCCGATCCGTGGAATAATGATTACCAGGATGCGCCGACAAATGGGCGGGTTTGGGATGAGGAAATGTCGGGCGATCGCTATCAGGATTATTTGGTTTATTTGAATGATTTGATAAATGACAATCGGTTCCGAGTGCTCCGGGGCGGTTCCTGGGACGTTCACCCGGAAGACTGCCGTTCGGCGATGCGCCTCCGCAACATTCCCACCGGACGCAGCAACTATGGGTTTAGAATCTGTTGCGATATCGATAAAGCCTTTCCGAGTTGATCTCATGTCCGCTCAAATCGTTTTGATAAAACTGACGATCCGAACTTGATGGGACAGGGCAATTGGAGAAAGCGATCGCCCATGACTGGCGACGATTTTTCCGGACAATTTGACGGCAAAATACCAATCGAATAGATGTCCGAACTTGTCAATTTTCAAGAGCCTGTTAATATGGCGATCGCCCCGCTCTTATCTATGATTGTTAACGCACAAGTGTTTTATTTCATCCGCCGACGCTAATTTGCTGGGCTTGAATTCCCGGGAAGGTCTTGTTTTCATCGCGATCGACATTGCGCCAGCCGAC
>NZ_JAYFER010000100.1:0-8067 GCF_055795065.1 Lyngbya sp. CCY1209 | reverse complement strand
ATCCGAGGGGATAAAAGCCTTACCAGGAGGTTATTTCAGGCATTTCAGCCCTATTTCGATCCCGAACGAATCGCACCGACGAGAACAGTGTAGCGCGATCGCAGTTGAGCCGATACTCTGTTGCGCCACCAAAAGCATCGGAGGGTTCGACATGATATAGCAATCGGAAACCTTATGTAAATTGTTCAGCCCCCAAACCCCCAATCCTGGAGACTCAGAGCCGACCAATTTTCACTCATCATTTCACACTACTATATCCACTAAAATAATTAACAAAAAACGATTTCTATAATTTTTTGTAATTCGACAATCAGAAATCGAATCAATAGGATAACAGACGATCCGAACTCTATAGCAATGTGAAATCATTCACAAAAAGTCTATTCGTTCAAAGCCCCCAGAATTGGGGGTTTGGGGGCGAGAGAATTTCGGGTCGGACTACCGGGAGTCCCGACGTCGCATTATACTGGTAAGAATGGCTGGGCGATCGCACATCCAACGCCCATCTCGTTATATTGACTCCCAACCGTCCATGATTTGGCCATTTAAGTCTCGATTTCGCAAACAAATTGCCCGCATCGAAATAACCGGTCCCATCGCCGGCGACACGCGAAAGCGCGTTCTGGAGGCCCTCAACACCGTCAAAGAGCGCAAATTTCCCGCCCTGCTGCTGCGGATCGACAGCCCCGGGGGCACCGTGGGGGACTCCCAGGAAATTTACAGCGCCTTACAACATTTGCGCGAAAAAGTCAAGATCGTCGCCAGCTTCGGCAATATTTCGGCGTCCGGCGGCGTCTACATCGGCATGGGCGCCCAACACATCGTCGCCAACCCCGGCACCATCACCGGCAGCATCGGCGTAATTTTGCGGGGAAACAACATCGAACGGCTGTTGGAGAAAATCGGCGTTTCCTTCAAGGTGATCAAGTCCGGACCCTACAAAGATATTTTGGCCTTCGATCGCGAACTCACCGAACCCGAACAGCACATCCTCCAGGAGTTGATCGACACCAGCTATCACCAGTTCGTCCGGACGGTAGCCGAGTCCCGAAACCTGTCCGAAGAAGCCGTCCGCACCTTCGCCGACGGGCGGATTTTCACCGGGGAACAGGCCCTCGAATTGGGGGTCATCGATCGCCTGGGGACGGAAGAAGAGGCCCGACGCTGGGCGGCGGAACTGGCCGATCTCGACCCCGACAAAACCGAATGTTGCACCCTGGAAAAGCCCAAATCCCTGATCAACCGCATCCTCAGCAACAATCAAACCCCCGCCGGAGGGTTATCGGCGGCTCGGAATTGGGTAGAATTTGAACTGTCAACGAACGGTTTGCCCCTGTGGTTGTACCGACCTTGAAACGGGACCGCGCCGGGGGTGAGGCGATCGGAGGCGGGGGAACATTTCGAGTCCCCTTGGATACCTGAACAGTGACGATCATAGGAGGATTTGGCGTGGAGTGGCAAGTTCGAGCGATTCGCGGCGCGACGACGGTCCCGGACAATTCGGTGGAGGCAATTCGGGAGGCGGTGACAGAACTGCTCGACGAGCTGGAAACCCGCAATCAGTTACACCCCGAGCAGATTATCAGCACCACGTTTTCCGTCACCCGGGATTTGGACGCGATTTTCCCCGCCGCGATCGCCCGAGAGCGCCAGAATTGGGACAACGTGCCGCTGTTGGACGTGCAGCAAATGCACGTCGAAGGCAGTCTCGAACGCTGCATCCGCTTCCTGGTCCACGTCAATTTCCCGGCCCACAAAACGGAAATTCACCACCCCTATCTGCGGGGGGCGAAAAATCTCCGCCCCGACTGGAGTTTGACCCCGGTGCGATTTTCGTAATTTTTACAGCAGTTTTGGGGTGCGTCCGAGCATCAATAATTGGTTGTCATCATCAGCCATCAATTTGACGCACCCGACGGGCGATCGGATTGATCAAACAAATTGTTGTAGCGCTTCAGCGCATTTCTGAGGTGGCTCAAGCCCAACAACGAACATCTCCCTCTGTGTCCTCTGTGCCTCTGTGGTAAATTCCCCAAAATTCAAAGACTCAGCCAACCCCCAATCCTCTTAGCACAAGATAATTTGATCTCGTAGGGGCGCAAGGCTTGCGCCCGCCCCCATTACTAAGCCAAACAATCATTCAATTGCTGGCGAATATACTCCCGGTCGAGATGACGCCCGATCAAAACAATTTGAGTCTTTGCCGTTTTCAAAGTCTCCCCCAATTGAATGGCATACCGGGGGCCGCTGAGTTGAAAAATATAAGGGATTTCACTCTGACTGAAGCGGAGAATTCCTTTGGCTCGAAAGACCTCCAACGGCATTTTTTCCGTCAAAAAATTCTCGAATTTATCGATATCAAACGGCCGATCGCTCTCCCACGCGATCGACAAAAAACCATCATTTTGTAAGTGGTCGGAATGGCGGTTAAGGGAATCATATTTGTCGCGGCGGTGGTGGCGTTCTTCCTCCCCGTGATAGCGATCGACTGGCGTCAACTCCACATCCAAAATTAACGGCAATGGAACTCGACCATATTCGCTTTTCAGAATCCTCGCCCCCCGTTTAACAATGGCAATATAATCCTCCAATTCTCGAATTTTTTGGGGAGTCGCCAAATCCGTTTTATTCAAAATAATCGCATCGCTGTAAGCAATTTGTTTCAGAGCCGCTTCGCTGTCGAAGTGATCCGGCGTAAAATTCGCCGCGTCCACCACCCCGAGCACCGAGTCCAGGCGCGTCAGATCTCGCAGTTCGGTGCCCAAAAACGTCAAAATAATCGGCAGCGGATCGGCGACACCGGTGGTTTCAATCATCATATAATCGACGCGATCGCTCCGTTCCAAAACCCGATACACCGCATCGATCAACCCCTCATTAATTGTACAGCAAATGCAGCCGTTGCTCAACTCAACCATGTCGTCATCCGTTGACACCAGCAACTGAGCATCAATATTAATATCCCCGAACTCGTTCACCAAAACGGCGACTTTTAAATCCTGTTTATTTTCCAAAATTTGGTTGAGCAACGTCGTTTTGCCGCTCCCCAAAAATCCGGTAATAATCGTGACCGGCATCCCCCGCTTGGGAAACTCCGAAATCGAATCAGGTGTGGTGGTTTTTGTCAAGCCAGTCATCGTCTCCAATTCCCTCCAAATCAAACAGCACCGAAATTCCAGTCAAATTCCCAAACTAATCATAATTAACTTGACGAAAATCAACCCGATTGGAATTGGGATCATATAAAGTATAGGTCGCCCTTCCCCAATGACGACCCACCGAACCCACCCCCACAACTCGTTTTTCCGTCAATTTCACCGCTTCCGAAGATTGCTCCTCGTCCAAAGTCGAAACCCTCGAACAAACCGAACCCCCCCGCAACTCATACTCAAAAATCTGACCGGAACGGCCACAAAACAACTGATTCGCACCCACCCGTTGCAACCGATCCAACATTCTCCAAGCCGGAGTATCCGCCCTCAGTTCATCATTCACCCCCACACTGCTCCCATGAATGAGCAAACAATCCAACTCCAAAAAACCAAAATGTTGTTGTCTCAACCATTCAACTGTTTCCCTAGAAACCGAATTCCACAGCAACTCCACCACATCTCCCCCATATTTTTTCAACAACTCGTCACCCTCCACATTTCCCCCGAGTCCGTGTAAATTAAAACACTGTTCTTCCCACCAACCCATACACAATTGAGGCTCAAATTCTCCGGAGTCAGTCGTTTCTCTGACCCTCTCAACCAACAATTCGCTGTCGGGGTTTGGCCCCACCAAGTCCCCCAAAATATAAAACTGCTCGAACTCACATTTCTGGCAACTGATATCCTCTAAAACGGATTGATAAGCCTTCAAATTTCCCTCGATACCGCTCAAGATAGCCCACATTTTAACGATGAATAAAAAATAAAGTGAAAAAATACTTCCATGATTGGATGGGGTTGGGCGAAGCAAAAGCGACACCCAACACCTACAAAATTAGCTAAAACTCGGAGTATGGCGAATCAGAGACATGAACTCCTGGCGAGTTTTCGCATCCGTCGAAAAAATGCCCCTTACCGCACTGGTAGAAGTCCAAGAACCGACCTTCTGCACGCCTCGCATCACCATACACATATGGCTGGCTTCCACAACAACAGCCACCCCTTTCGGCTTCAGCAAACCTTGTAAAGCATCCGCAATTTGAGCAGTCAACCGTTCCTGAACCTGCAACCGTCTCCCGTACATTTCACAGATGCGGGCGACCTTCGATAATCCGATCACTTTCCCATCGGGAATATAAGCCACATGAGCGCGACCCAAAATCGGCAAAATATGATGTTCGCAAGAGCTGAAAATATCGATATCTCGCACCAAAACCATCTCGTCGGCATCTTCGTGAAAAACCGCACCATTGAGCAGTTCATCTAGAGACTGATGATAGCCGGAAGTCAGGAACTTTAAAGCCTTGACAACCCGTTTCGGCGTGTCCCTCAAACCTTCCCGATCTGGATTTTCACCCAGTCCCAGCAGCAAAGTCCGCACCGCTTGGCGCATTTCTTCTTCGGAAACTGGCGGGTCAATTTGACTGTCAATATTGGGTAAATTGATGCCGTCAATTTCTTCAATTGCCGAATGTAATGAAGTCATAATTTTGTCAATTTTGCCACAAAAAATGGTCAGAATTTCTTCAAATATTTTGCCACACTTTTAAAAAAATGACAAGGTAAAAATGATGATTTATCGCTGACAAACGTGGGTGGGATCGTCCGCTTTTTCCGCATATTCCAAACCCCGAGATAAACGCCAAGCGAAAATTGGTGGCAAACCCTTCTCAATAATTGCCGCGCAGGTTTTGCGATAATCATACTCAACCTCTCGCAGCGTCACCCCTCCGGTATCGGTATCGTAAATCACATAGGTGGCATTGGGGCGGCCGTGGCGAGGTTCTCCCACAGAACCCACATTAATCACCCGTTTTAAAGGAGTCTTAAAACTGCTGCAATCTTCCCCATTTCCCAATTCGGGTTGGCGAACTTTGACTTGTAGTTGTCCCCCTTCCAACTGGCGAACGTAGGGGACATGAGTGTGCCCGCAAAACAACACATCTGCATCGATCGCCAAAACCCTTTCCAACACCGTAAAAGCATCCATATTCGGCATCAAATACTCGTGGTTGCTGTGGGGCGAACCGTGGACGAAACACAGGCGATCGCTTTTTAACGTCAAGGGGAGTTGGGCGAGAAATTCCCGGGTTTCCGGATAAATATTTTCCCGAGTCCATTCGTGAGCCAAATGCCCCCGCCGTTCTGCCAAAAGGGACGGATAACTGCATTCACAAGCATTTAAACCTTCCACAATATCCTCATCCCAACACCCTTGCACCGTGGGGATATCCAAGGAGCGAATTTGCTCGACGACCGCATGGGGAAAAGGGCCGTAGCCGACCAAATCTCCCAAGCAATAAATTTGCTCGGCTTTTTGTCGGTCGATATCCAACAAAACTGCATCCAGAGCCTCATAATTTCCGTGAATGCAAGACATCACCGCTATTTTCATATGAAAACCTCCTGTTCTTCGGCGAAAGATTCTTGGAGCTGTTGTTGATAATGTTGAATGTGAGATGCCGGCAAACAGCAATCTTTCAGGGTGGCGGATATTTGCGATCGCTCCAAATCCCGCCCGACAATTTCAAACCCGCTAAATCTCCGGGGCCTTCCCTCCAGATGTCTCGGCAAGTCCAAAGCCAAAAATTCCGAGTTGGCAATCCCCAACACAAAATCGCCGTAAATCGACTCACCGCTGGCAATTTCAAAAATTCCCTTCGCTCTTTTAACCCGGCCGTAAGCCCCCCCGATCAGCTCAAACCAAAATACACTTAAACTCGTCCAATCGACTATTTCACCAGTCAACAAACCCCGGTGTATCTGCAATTCGTCGTCGGGCAACTCGGGAATCATTTCTACCCCTTGATGTCCCACAATAATTCGATCCGCCCACTCCCGAATCTGGGCGTTTTCGTCATTCTGGGGCACCACGGCGATGCGACGACAGTTGAGGTGATTTAACAGCGGTTCCAGGGAGGACAATTCCCAATACCAAGGCAATTCAATATAAACGTTGAACCCGGATTCTGCCAAAGCCCACAATTCTGCTTCCTGTCCGCGAGTTCGGATGTGGAGTTCCGGAAACTCGGCGGCCAGACAAGTGCGATCGATGCACACACCGTCCATGTCGGGGGTGAAATAGCACCGGGGCTGGGGGTCTTTCGCGATCTGTTCTCGAATCCAGCGAGTTTTTCCCGAACCGGCCGGACCTGTGACGGCAACAATCATTGATTTTCGGAATGATAATCATTATCATTGTCACGATAGCACAGGATTCGTCAGATCTCAAAGATGTTCGATCGCACCCGACCCAGTTCCACCGACCTCGCCATCGTGGGAGCCGGCCCCCAAGCCCTCACCCTCGCCACCCACCTGCTACAGAAACGGGAACCCTTCAGAAACCGATTCATCGTCTTAGACCCCAGCGGGACTTGGCTGGCGCGATGGCGACATCAATTTGCCGCCCAGGACATCCCCCACCTACGGTCCCCGGCGGTGCACCACCCCGACCCCGACCCCTACGCCCTGAGACGATTTGCCGAAGGTCGGGCGGCGGAATTGTTCCCCCCCTACGATTTGCCGGGAACCCGACTCTTCGAGGACTTCTGTGGGGATGTGGTCCGGCGGTGGGAGTTGGCGGACCGGGTATATCCCGGCAAAGTCCGCCAAGTGCTGCCCGTCCGGCGGTCGGGACGGCCGAGATTCCAGGTGATTTTGAGCGACGGCAGTTGTACCGTCGCGCGGCGGGTGGTGTTGGCGACCGGGGCGGCGGTGCCCGACCTTCCCCGGTGGGCCGGGGAAATTGCCGCCCCCCACCCGCCGGGTCGGCTGTGCCATTCTCAACAGGTGGACTTGCGGGGCCTCGACGTGACCGGAGAACGGATTTTGATCGTGGGAGGGGGGTTGACCGCCGCCCATTTGGCGGTGGGGGCGATGAGACGGGGCGCGAAGGTGACGCTGGCAGTGCGGCGGCAATTGCGAGAAAAACTATTTGACGCCGAACCGGGTTGGCTGGGGCCGAAATATCTCAAGGATTTTGAAGCCGAGGACTGTTGGTTGACCCGCCGGGAAATGATCCGACAGGCCCGCGGCGGGAGTTCGGTGACGCCGGCGATGATGTTGCAGTTGAGGCGGGCCGTCAATCGGGGGGAACTGAAGATTTTGGAGAATACCGAAGTGACGGCGGCGGTTTGGGAGGGCCGTTGCTGGCGGGTGAAGGCCGGCGGTGGGCTGTTGCCGGGGTGCGATCGCATTTGGTTGGCGACGGGAACCCAATTTGATGCGGCGCGAGATCCCCTCCTAGCCGACACGCTGCGAATCTACCCCACGGAGGCGATCGGCGGTTTGCCGGTGCTGGACGCCCATTTGCGGATTCCGGGTTCGGAGTGCTTCGTGATGGGAGGATTGGCGGCCCTGACGGTCGGTCCGGCAGCCCGGAATTTATCCGGGGGGAGAATGGCTTGCAGTCGGATTGTCCGGGCGATCGTCAAACCCAGCTTGGCTGCGGCCGTGAAGGGGTAGGGTGTGTTGCGGCATCGATAAATCATGGGTTTTCACGATAAATATTGACCTGGCCGCAACGCACCATCCCAGATATTGATATCATTTGCATGATGCGATGATTCAAATTGGCCGATCGCGCGATTTGAAATGGTGCGTTATGCGGAAATATGATTGATTTGTAACCCTTCGCATTTTCTGGCCGCATAACACACCCTACCTATGATGGTGTCTCGCGATTTGGAATGGTGCGTTATGCGGAAATATCATTGATTTGTGACGGTTCACATTTTCTGGCCGCATAACACACCCTACCTATGATGGTATCGTCCCCGGTAGGGTGTGTTACGGCGGGAATAAATGATGGGTTTTGACGCAAATATTGACATCGCCGTAACGCACCGCCCCCACCGAAAAATCCCATTAATAAATATTGGTTTTACACAGACAAAACCGACCCAGAAAAACGGAT
>NZ_JAYFER010000099.1:0-311 GCF_055795065.1 Lyngbya sp. CCY1209 | reverse complement strand
ATCCGTTTTTCTGGGTCGGTTTTGTCTGTGTAAAACCAATATTTATTAATGGGATTTTTCGGTGGGGGCGGTGCGTTGCGGCCAGGTTAATATTTACCGTTACAACCCATGATTTATCGATGCCGCAACACACCCTACCGGGATTTTGGGAAACGCCACCCCCCACATTTCCGCCATCACGGTCATTTATAACATCATCATCGCACCATCCAAATTTCATAAACACCCAGAAATGATCCGTTTTTCTGGGTCGGTTTTGTCTGTGTAAAACCAATATTTATTAATGGGATTTTTCGGTGGGGGCGGTGCGT
>NZ_JAYFER010000098.1:0-2324 GCF_055795065.1 Lyngbya sp. CCY1209 | reverse complement strand
TCCTGGGAGGGACAAACCTTGAAACCCTTATATCAAGGTGATTTCATTACCCCATTCCCCATTCCCCATTCCCCATTACCTGCGCGCAGCGCTATAATGAATATAACGAAGCACTAAGCACTCCCCTTGGCAAGGGGAGGGTTGGGTGGGGTCAATTTATCAAAATTGAAAACTACGATCGCGCACCCACAGCCGCACCGGAATGGCATGGCCGCCGGAGTCCACTTTCACCTCCACCACGAAGGATTCCGGGTCGGTTTGTTGGGCGAAATTGATGTCTGCATTGACGCGATCGCGCTCACTTTCCGGCATATAATAGGTTTCCAAACCGTACTCGACTCCCCAGCCATTTCCCTCCCCCCGGATGGCGATTTGATTGTCGGGTAAATTCTCCGGGCGATCGCTTCTGACGGCGACGGGTTCCCACGCGGGGGGGCGATCGCTTTCCGAATTTCCCTCCGGTTTTTGCAAGATCACATAAACGGGTTGTCCGCGATCGATATACGAATAATTCTCATTTCCTTCCAGGACTGTCGGCGAACCGGGAAGGGTTTTGAGCGTGTTGGGATCGGAAATTTCGTAGCCGAGAATTTGATAGTAACCCCGCAGAAAATCGTAGGGATCGACGGGCGCCGTTTGTAAAACAATTGTGGTTCCGGTGAGGTAGGTGTAAACCGCCTGGGCGGGAATCGCCATCACCAGGGCGGCCTGACACAGCAGCGGCGCCCACAATCGCCATCCCGGAAGGCGGCGCTCGGGGGGACTGGCGGGGGCAGTTGCGGGGGTTGTCGGGGCTGTTAACGGGCGCTCAGAGGACGTTTGGTTGCTGTCTGTCATGGCAATTGATAATTGATAATTGAGTTTCCTAAACGTTTTGGCGGGAGAGGTGGCGTTCAAACCAGAGTCCCGCGATGATGACGCCGATCCCGCATAAAACGAGGACGAAGGCTTTTAGAAGTAGTTCGGTGTTGTACTCGAACAATCGGCTGATTATTTGTAAAATTAATAGCACCATCCCGCCCCAAAAAGCGGCGCGGCTTCCCTCGGTGAGTCCGATGCGGATGGTTCCCGTTGCCAGGAGAAACATTAATATATTAAAAATGTAGGTGGCAATTTCCGGAATCGGGGAAATGGAAATGTGCCAGAAGGTGACGATGCCGGTGATGGCTAAAAAACCGGCGATCGCGGCGGTGACGCTATCCACTCCCCAATATTGTTTGGTGCGATCGGGACGCGCCAGGCGGAACCACTGCCACAGGGCGAGGGCGATGAAAATTAGGACGTCAACGAGTAGAAAAGCCGACCCCGGTAAAATATCCTCGAAGTCGGACGCTTCGATATTCCAAACGCCCTTAAATGAGAGGAAAAAGAACAGGATTCCGAGTAGCCAGAGGGCGAAACTGCGGGCGAGCGATCGGAACCGTCGGCCGTCAATTCCGGGCCACTGGCTGTCATCGTAGGCCCACAACACGGCGGGGGGGAGAATCAGGGCCAAAGCCACACCCAATCCGGGCAGTTGGTAGACGGGGATAATGGCGCCCATCGTCACGTTCAAAGATGAGATGATGAGCAGCAGTGCCATCACGAAAATGAGGCGGGATTCGCACCAGTAGGCGAGGGGGACAAATAAAATCGCCCCCGCGATCGCCATGTGCCGAATTAAGAGATCGATCCAGGATGCCTCCCCCGGTTCCAAGGCATACTCAATCCCCAGCCAGTATCCGATCGCCAACAGCAGCAGCGACAGGACGCCGAGCGATCGCAGTTGCAAACTGTAAGCCATCGCCAGGACACCCAACCCCCACACGACATACAACCCGTAGGGGGAACCGCCGATGTGGAACATCTGGGCCATCAGAGCGATATTCGCCCCCAGACACACGGCGCCGCACAGCAGCAACGCGATACCGAGACGCTGTTTGGCCCCGGAGGTGGGATGTTGCCACAGGTAGAACCCCCCGGCGTCGAATCCGACCAGGATGCTTAATAATAAAATCACCCGCAGCGATCGCGGCCATTCTTGCCAGTTCGCGGCGACAAACGTGATCGCCCCCAAACCCAACAAAATCCCGCCCAACCCCATGAGGATGACCACGAAGCGGTTGCTGGCGGCCTGTTCGAGGCTGTCAAACTGGTAGCGATCGCCGAGCTGTCGATAAACGGTGTCGTCGATCAATCCCTCAGCCTTCCAGAGTCCGGCTTCCTCACGCAATTGGCGGCGAAACTTTTCTGAAATCACGGTTGGGGTTGGGGTTGGTGTGCTCGGTGGGGTGTGCTCGGTGGGGTGTGGGCGGGGGAGCGGGGGAGCGGTGGGTGAGACATCC
>NZ_JAYFER010000097.1:0-4977 GCF_055795065.1 Lyngbya sp. CCY1209 | reverse complement strand
TCTTGCTCTCTGCGAGACAGAGTAACAGGTTAGGGCTAGAAAGCCCCGTCGCTGTCTTCGCGGGGATTGGTTACTTTTCGCTCTCGTCCGCAGTATCCACCCGGGCTTCCAAAGTCGCCAGATCCCCCTGCAGCAATAGCAAATCCCCCGATTTCAACTTCCAATTTTTTGGGGTCGGCCGGTGCAATTTTCCCTGGCGTCGGATCGCGATAATGCCATTCCAGGCCGTATCAAAATCTTCCGGTTTCAACCGATATCCGACCAGGGGAGATTCCGGCTCCAAATTGACCCAGCTCATTTGATGGAGCGTTAGGGTCAGGGGGTCCAGCATCAAGGTCTGGAATAACAACAATTCTTCCCGCGACCCCACCACCAACAGCCGATCCCCTTCCTGAAGCCTCGTGTCGCCCGTGGGATAGCGGAACACGTGGCTCTGGCGGTCGATCGCCATCACCGTCACCCCGGTCAAATTGCGGATGTTGGCCGACGCCAGGGTCTGTCCGGCCAGGGGAGATTCCCGCTTCACCGTCACCCACTCGCTCGACAAACCCTCCGTCGCCCCCAACAGGGATTTGAGTTCCACGCTCGTCACCCGTTCCGGCAACACGCTCCGGTAGCGATCGCCCCGGATCGCCCGGATCACCGATTGGATGGTCATCTGGGTGTCTCCCAGGGTCGAGAGCAGGTGCGCCCCCATCTCCAGGGCCGCCTCGAATTCCGGCTGGACCACCTCCCAGGCCCCCAACTGGTTGAGTACCTCGATTTCGCTGTTGTCGTGGGCGCGCACCACCACGTCCAACTCGGGCGCCAGGGCCAGGGCCCGTTTGAGGAGCAGGCGGGTGCTGGCCGGGTCCGGGAGGGCGATGGCCAGGGACAGCGCCCGTTCCAGGTGGGCTTTTTCGAGCACCAACTCCGAGTCCGCATCTCCCAATACATAGGGGATTCCCAGGGCCCGCAGCCGCTGGATCGCCGCCGAGCTGTTGTCGATCACCAAAACCGATCGCCCCTGATTTTGCAGCATCTTGACCACCACCTGGCCCACCCGCCCGTAACCGGCAACCACAACGTGATCTTTCATCCGGTCTGGCATAGCGATTTCTTTGGCATTTTGGAACCGTTTCAGATACTTTTCCAACAGGGGCACCCCCATCAGGTGATCGGCGAGTCGGGGCGACCACTGCAAAAACACGGGGGTCAGCACCAAGGTGATCGCCGTGGTCCCCAAAATCAGCAGGTATTTTTTTTCACTCAGCAATCCCAATTCCAAACCTTCTTGGGCCAAAACGAAGGAAAATTCTCCGATTTGGTTCAACCCCAGGGCCGCGATCGTGGCGGTTTTGAAGGAGTATCCAAATTTCAACACGATGGGAAAAATGATCCCCGCCTTACAAACCATCACCAAAATTACCAACCCCAAAATCAGGCCCAGGTTGTCGAGCAAAATCTGGGGGTCGATCAGCATTCCGATGGAGGCGAAAAACAGGCTGGCGAAGGTGTCCCGCAGCGGCAAAACTTTCGCCAGGGCTTGGTCGGCGTAGTCGATCTCGGCGATCATCAACCCGGCGATGAACGCCCCCATTTCGATGGAGAGCCCCAGGGCGTTGGTGAGGAGGGCGACCCCGAGACACAGGGCGATCACCGTCAATAAAAATAATTCGGAGCTCTCCGTGGCCGCGACGGTGCGGATCAGGGGCGGGATCGCCCAAATTCCCGCCAGGAACGCCCCGAGCAAAAATAATATCCCTTTCAGGAAAGCCCAAAACAGGGCCATCGCGATCGCGGAACCGGGTTCTTTCAAAGCCGGCAAAATCGCCAGCATCAGCCCCAGGGCCAAATCCTGGGCGATCAGGATCGCCAGCATCACCTGGGCGTGGGGGGTGTTGATTTCCCCCCGTTCGGTCAGGGTTTTGAGGACCACGGCCGTCGAGGACAGGGACAGCAGGGCTCCCAGGTAGATCCCTTGCGCCCCCCCTAGACCCCCCCCCACCAGCAGGGAGATTCCCGCCGTGACGGCGATCGTCAGGCCGATCTGCAACAAACTGCCCCGGATGGCGATGTCCTGAAACCGCCGCAGTTCCGCCAGGGAAAATTCCACCCCCAGGGCGAACAGCAAAAACGCCACGCCGATTTCGGCCATCGCGTTGATCTCGGCGGTGTTCCCGATCAGTTTGAACCCGTAGGGACCCACCAGCAGGCCGCTGACCAGGTATCCGAGCAAAACCGGTTGGCGGAGGCGGTTGGCGACGAATCCCCCCACGGCGGCCGCGCCGAGGGCCGTGACCAAATCGAAAATGAGGTGATGTTCGGTCGCCATTGGGGGTTCATCTGGTGAGGGTGGACGAAGGGCGGGGGTCGCGGTTCATTGTTCGGGGGGCTGACAACTTCCCAGGCCCTCGGGGGGGATGTCGGAATTCCGGATCAGTCGGGTATAGACATCATCCTCCGTCATCCATCCGAGATCTCCGGGTCTGAGGGTGAGAATTTCCCGGGTCGGAGCAGTTTCCGGCTCGTCCCATTCGCCGCCGCCCGGTGAGATGTCCTCCTCCGCCTCCCACCCATTGGGGTCGTCCTCGAAATTGGGAGGTTCGGTGGCCGTTTCGTCGGAGTCGGGGGGGACCGAGCAGATTTTTAACTCCATCCAGGTTCCGGCGTCGGGGGTGGTCTGCCGCTCCAAAATTTGAAAGACGCTGTTGTTGGGAACTTGTCCTTTAATATAAGGTTTGCCAAATTCTTCTAACAGGCGGATGGGTCGCTCCGAGGGAGTTCCGTTGGGAGCATTCGCTGGCCCCAACTGCACGATCGCTTTGATTTGCAACGGCTGCGGTTGGTAGGGGATGATGGCGGGTTGGGGAGAAGCTGGTATCGGCGGCGGGTCGGGGGAAACGGGGGAGGGTTCTGTCGAGGAGGTGGGCTGCGCTTCGGGAGAGAAGAGTCCCCGCAGCACGATCCATACAGAGACGCCGGCGATCGCGATCAGCAGCAGAATTCCCAGGGACAGCCACCAAATTTGGCGGGTTTTATCTTTGTCAACCACGATCAGTTCCGTTTCCATCGCCGACTCGTCGGATGCGGTGATGTCGGAGGAGGAATCGCCGAGGGTGTCGTCCGGGAGGCCGGCCACCGGGGGGACGGAAATTTCCGGCTCTTTTTCGCCGTCGCCTTTGGGGGTGAGTCGGAAGTGCAGCAGGGCGATGGTGACGTTGTCGTGGCCGTTTTGGGTGTTGGCGACCTGCACGAGGCGATCGCGGGCCGCGGTGATGTCGGTCGTTCCCTGCAGGACGGGCAGAATTTCCGTCTCCCAATATTGTTCCACCCGATCGCGATCGCTCAACCCGTCGGAACACAACAGGAAAATGCAGTCTTCGTCGATGGGAAATCGTTGGATGGTGGGGTGCAAGTTCATCGAGTGGGTGATCCCCATCGCCTGGATCAGCGCCCCGGACGCCACCTGTTGCAGGGCTTCCCGGTAAATCGTGTAGCCCAGCCGCACTTCCCGGGAGGCCACGTCGTCATCGAGGGTGACTTGGTGGCAGCCCTCGCGGGTGATCCAGTAGGCCCGGGAGTCCCCGATGTGGGTCAGGTAGATTTCGTGGACGTGGGCCAGGGCCATCACCAGGGTGGTTCCCATGCGCTGGCGCCCCTGGCGGTCTTCAGAGTCGTTGCGATCGCTGATGGCGTCGTTGGCGATGCTGATCGCCCGCTTCAACCTCGGGGTCACGGACAGGGGGTCCCAGTTGGCGGGGTGGAGCGGCATCTTTTCCACCTGTTCCCGCACGATCTCGATCGCCAGGCCGGAGGCGACTTCCCCCCCTTCCTGGCCGCCGATGCCGTCGCAGACGATCGCCAGGGCGGGCAGTTCGCCGTCGATGCCGGAGCTGGTATCGCCCTCCGGGTAGCAGGCGTCCTCGTTGTGGGAGCGGGTCGGCCCCGCATCCGTCACCGTCACGATGTCCACCCGGCGCTCCAAAGACCGCCCGCAAATCACCAGGGCGCGATCAAGTTGATCGACTAACCGCTCCGACTTCCGCAGCTCCCCGCCGATCATCTGCCGGGTGAGCTGGTCCAAAAACGACTGGATGCGGCGGTCGGCCCGGGGAATCCACGTCTGCCACAGTCCGCCGAGTTGCTCCAGCGACGGCCCTTTCGGCTGCTGCTGCAATTCCAACAGCCGCACCAGCGGCCCCTCGACCCGCACCAAGTCCGGGTCCAGCCAACTCGACGCCACCCCTTCGCGATTCGAGGCGTACCACAGTTTGGCAATTTGCCACAGCCAGTTCAACTGGCGCATGGCCGGCGCTTCGCCCCAGACGTCGGTCAATCTGGGCCTGAGCTTCCCCGTTTTGCGATCGACGGGCCCTTTTTCGAGCAGCCAGATCCCCCGCTCCACCCGCGCGGCGGGCGGCGAGATCCATCCGTAGACCTGGGGGACGTGCAGCCGGTGGGCGAACAGCTTCAGATAGCAGGCGATCGGCTCGGCCGTGACGTCATTTCCGGGGAGTTCGGGCAACAGTTCGGGTCGGGTGTCGATCAGTATCCGCCCCCCCTTGTACAAGTAACGATCCGCAATTATAGTCCCGGGTGGGAGATCGTCAAGGCCACTTCCGAGCGCCCATAGATAGTTCTTTGGCATGTCTTCTTGCATAGAGAATCCTCACGCCGATCCTCGCCACTCACGATCCGATTCAAAATTCAGAGTTCCGCCCCCATCAATCATGAGTCGTTCCAATACCAATATATCCGCCCAAAGTCCCGGGCGGTATGGCAGAGGGAGAGTCGATCGCGATTCGCTTCGGTCAGGCAACTATCAATTATTCTGTTGTGGGTCGGTGAGTGCCGGTGTAAGCTCACCCCGCTCTAAAGAGACGGGGCTTTCGCCCTAAGCTGCCGCTACGCTAGGTAACTCACAGCTCAGGCGTTCAGGACGGCTTGCAGCGCCCCCAGAAATAGCAATCATGAGCGAACCATTATAATCGGCAT
>NZ_JAYFER010000096.1:0-3102 GCF_055795065.1 Lyngbya sp. CCY1209 | reverse complement strand
CCTCTATCTTGCTCTTGGCTAGATACTGTAACGGGTTAGTGCGAAAGCCCCGCGTCTTTAGACCGGGGTGAGCTTACTCCTCCTCATTCAAAATTTTTTTAAAAATCGGGCTCGAAATGGGTGAAAAGGGGTTGACAGGGGGCGGCGATTTCCGGTAAGATATTGACATAAACCCTCATAATGGGAGTGGTTGCAAAAATAATATTTTCGTCACCACTCCCATTATCTAAAATAATACAGAAAGTCAAGAGCAAAAGCAACCCCCCTCCCCAAAAAAGTCGAAAATTTTAACATTTCTTAATTTTTTTTGAGAAAGGAAAATAACGAGTGCTGGCGTGGTAACACGCCGGGAATGATGAATCTCCCAACTCCCAACTCCCTTTTATAGGTTTTGTAACTATACGATCGCGCACTGCGATCAATCGAGAGTCCCCGGGAGTGGGGGACGGAGGGAAGTCGGTGCGGGGACTCAAAGAAACACGGCAGGGAGCAGACCCGATCATCCCCGATCGCAGACGATGCGGTTTCGGCCGAGGCGTTTGGCTTCGTAGAGGGCGGCGTCGGCGAGTTCGATCAGGTGTTCCGGGGCGAGGTCGGGCGTCGGGACCCGGCAGGCGATCCCGAGGGAGAGGGTGACGCAGTTGGAAATTGCGGATGTCTCGTGTTTGACGTGCAGTTTTTGTATCTCGGTGCGGATCTCCTCGGCGACTTGCAGGGCGCCTTCCGGGGGGGTGTCGGGGAGGACGATCGCGAATTCTTCGCCCCCGTAGCGGCAGGCGAGGTCTGCGGGGCGTTTGGCGCAGCGGTCGAGGACTTTGGCGATCGCTTTGAGGCACTCATCCCCCATCTGGTGGCCGTAGGTGTCGTTGTAGGCTTTGAAAAAGTCCACGTCCCCCATGATCGCCGACAGGGGGGCTTCGTCCCGCAACATCCGCTGCCACTCCCGGTGTAGGTAAGTGTCGAACTGGCGGCGGTTGGCGAGTCCCGTGAGTCCGTCGAGGGTGGCGAGGTGTTCGAGTTCCCGGTTGGCGACTTGCAGTCGGGCGTAGAGTTCCCCCTGCTGGATGGCGATCGCGATCGGAGTGGCCAGCGATCGCAGGGCTTCGATTTCTTCCGGGCGCCACTCCCGGGGGCCGCCGCACTGGTGGATAACGAGCAACCCCCACAGGGAATGCTCCCACCCGCCGTCATTTTCGGTCCGCTGAGGATAGTGGCGGATCAGGGGTAAGATCAGGCAGGCGGCGACCTGCAACCCTTCGAGCCGCTCCCGGACGGCTTCCGGCACTTCGGGGGCGTGGGTGTCGGCGATCGCGCGAATTTGGATGTCGTCGGCCGCTTCGAGTTCCCGGAAGGCTTCCGAGAGCCAACCGTAGTTGACGGAGGTCCCGAGCGCCGGTTGCCAGGGGCTTTCGACGGATTCCATCACCGCCCGATAGTCGTCGCCCGCCTCCGGACGGTAGATGAGGACGCGATCGGCCCCCAGAAATTCCCGCACTTGGGTGACGGTGCATTTGAGGGTGTCGTCGAGGTCCAGACATTCGTGAATTTGCTGCACGATGCCGCGCAGCAGCCGCTCCCGTTCGGCGTGGGACCACAGCGCCCGTTCTGCCTCCTGCCGTTCGGTGATGTCGGTGGAGACGCCCAGGAGGTGGCGGATTTTGCCGTCCTCGGAAATCAGGGGAATTTTGTTGGTTTGGAACCAGCGCACCTCCCCCGTCGCCAGGCGCAGGGGTTCGGCGGCGACGAGTCGGGCTTTTCCGGCGGCCATGATCTCCCGATCGCCCTCCAGCAACCGGTCGGTTTGGTGACGGTTGGGGTTGAAGTCGGCTTCGGTTTTGCCCAGCAACCCTTCCACCGTCGTCCCGTAGAGGTCGGCGATCGTGCGGTTGGCCAGGGTGAAGCGGCCGTTCCAGTCTTTGATAAAAATTAGGTTGGGGTTCGCGTCGATCACCATCCGCAAAAAGGCCTGCTGCTGTTCGAGGGCCAACTGGGCGATTTGGGATTTGTTCCGCTCCCAGCTCAGGCCGAGATTTTGTTCCGTGAGCTGCCGTTGCTGGCGGAGTAGGGTGATCTGATATTCCACCCGCTTGATGGTCTCTTGGGGATGCAGCGGTTGCATCAGGTAGTCCGCACCGCCGACGTTGAAAACGGTGCTTCGATTTAAGCGATCGCCTGGACTTTCCATTAAAATGACCGGTATTTGTTGGAATTGAACCCTCGATTTGAGCCAGTGGCACAACTCGTAACCCGTTCCGTCGGGAAGTCGGGTTTCGACAAGGATGACATCGCATGGCTCGGATTTCAAAACATCCCAAGCCTGCTGGCAACCCGTCGCACGCCGGACTTGATAACTCCGGCCGCACAAGAGATTTTCCAGCGTCGCGCGATCGCGGATCTCGGCTTCGGTGCGGCCGCCGTCGCCGCAATTTCCCTCAATCCATAAGATCCTTCCCTCTGATGCCGTCAAATATTCGCTGTTCATGAATACCGCCGCTCGAACCGACGTTCCCATCAAAAGAGATGGAAAACTTGAAGTTGATGCACATTCACCCTACAATTTTAATTGATTTTTTTCCGGGAAAATGGGGGGACAATTTTTTTCTGCCTGACGGCATAAAAAACGGCCCCCCAAGTTTCCCCCCAATGGGGGATTTATACCGACCGAGCCGGTGCATTTTCCGTTTTCTTTCGCAACCCGACCCGTCCCAAATTCGCGACAGCGGAATTGAATTTTATAGCAGTGTGAAGCCATGATGAAAAATATCGAACCCCCAAACCCCCCATTCTGGCAGGGCCGTTTCATTTTCCCCCGAAAAATGGCGAGAGAGGGAGACTCCGGAGACGGGGAGAGAGGGAGATGGGGAGAATTTTTCGGTCTGGGAAAAGGTATTTTTAACCCGAAAAAACTTTCGCCCCCTCCCCCTGTCACCGGTTCTCCCCCTCTCCTTCGGCAATTTGTAGCCGAGAATGAAACAGCCGGGCCCATTCTGGGGGATCTGAGCCGAAAAATTTCACTCATTATTTCACCCCTCGTCGGGCTGTTTAACCGTTAACGGCAGGGCTACAAACTGGAAAGCATTTGTAGGTACCATGACCTTAAAA
>NZ_JAYFER010000095.1:0-545 GCF_055795065.1 Lyngbya sp. CCY1209 | reverse complement strand
TCAAACCCTTATAGAAAAGCCGTTTCAGTTTCCGACTCCCGACTCCCGACTGCCGAGGACCGCGCGCAGCGCTATAACTCGCCGACTCCTCTCCTGTAACGCTTCGATTTTAGCGACAATCCGTCTTTGTTGAAGAGTGGCGATCCCCCTAAATCCCCCTTAAAAAGGGGGACTTTGAGTCCAATTCTCCCCCCTTCTCCCCCCTTCTCCCCCCTTACAAAGGGGGGCTGGGGGGGATGGGGGCTGGGGGGGATCTTCACTTCTAAAAGACGACCTTTTGCACATCATCTCAAATCCGGTTGAATATCCAAACCGCTTGGGAATCAATTCCCAAGCTTTAGATTCGACCAGATTTGATATAACTATCTATTCTAACTTATCTCCTCCCAAATGGCTCCATTAATCTCATTTAAAATAGCCTCCAACTCCCCATCAAATGTTGTGTTCAGACGAGTGAAGCCGCCGCTTGACTTGAACTGTCCCCGGTCAAACGCCAGCCTATCCACCACCGTTTCCGATTTTAACTGCTTCCCGATCCGTTCCAA
>NZ_JAYFER010000094.1:0-3873 GCF_055795065.1 Lyngbya sp. CCY1209 | reverse complement strand
AAACGGCTTTTCTATAAGGGTTTGAAAATTTCTGACCCCATTTCAACTGTAACCACGTGAGCGCTCGTTGCTATAAAAGCGCAAATTTCGGGTATGGCCTGGAAATTGATAATATTTCTCGAATAGCGACGGTTCCGGTTAAATTTCAGTCCCGCAACGGGCCGGAAAAGTCGATCGCGAACGGGCTGACGAAATTGAAAATTTCTCTATAATAGAGGTATAGAGGGTTGAATGTCACGCCGGCCCGGAAGTCGGGAACGGAAGAACCCATATCGGGCGAATATTGCGAGCTTGAAAGAAAATGTCTCCGAGATCGGAGATGAAGTCAAAATTTGGCCCGCGATCGCCCGTCACCGACCCTCAATCTGGGGTAAATGAGAGCAGGTTAATCGTTGACGGAGTCAGAATCGATTGTTGCCACACCCACGATCCTTGAAAGAATCTTAAAGTTCTGCATTCTGTAGTTTCCCATGCCAAAATAAATAACAGCCACAGAACAGGCCGATCTTGGGAACACTGGCAAATTTAGGTTTGTAGCACATAATTGAGGGTTGCGACGGGAGAATAAACCGTCCTCGATTAGTGCGACAGCCCCACCCAAAAAGAACTGTAACCGAGGAAATATACATGGTTTCAAGTCTTGAAAGACCAACACAACCCACATTGACGACCAAAAATGACGACCTATCCCCGGAATGGCAAGGATTTCAAGGGGGAAAATGGACGAAAGAAATCAACGTCCGGGATTTCATCCAAAAAAATTATAGTCCCTATGAGGGAGACGAAACGTTTTTATCGGGGGCGACGGAACGCACGAAACAGCTCTGGAATCGGGTTCTGGAGTTGATGGCCGAAGAGCGCAAAAATGGGATTTTAGACACGGAAACCAAAATTCCCTCCACCATCGACGCCTACGGCCCCGGATACATCGATCGCGACTCGGAACAGATCGTCGGCTTGCAAACCGACAAGCCTCTGAAACGCGCCATCATGCCCTACGGGGGCATCCGGGTGGTGAAAAAATCCCTGGAGGCCTACGGCTACGAACTCGACCCGGAAACCGAAAAAATCTTCACCAAATACCGCAAAACCCACAACGACGGCGTTTTCGACGCCTACACCCCGGACATCATGCGGGCGCGGCATTCGGGACTGATCACCGGGTTGCCGGACGCCTACGGACGGGGGCGGATCATCGGCGACTACCGCCGCATCGCCCTCTACGGCATCGATCGCCTAATTTTGGATAAAAAAGAGCAGCAAGCCTCCCTGGAACCCGACGCGATGGACGCCGACACCATCCGGCGGCGGGAAGAAATTGCCGAAGAAATCCGATCCCTGCGGGAGCTCAAAGACATGGCTGCGTCCTACGGGTGCGACGTGGGGCGACCGGCGGCGACGGCGAAAGAAGCGACGCAGTGGACCTATTTCGGCTATCTGGCGGCGGTCAAAGAACAAAACGGCGCGGCGATGTCCCTCGGACGGGTTTCGACGTTCCTGGATATCTACTTCGATCGCGAACTGAAAAACGGCACCCTCACCGAAGCCGAAGCCCAGGAAATTATCGACCATTTTGTAATGAAATTGCGGATGGTGCGGTTCCTGCGGACGCCGGAATACAACCAACTGTTTTCGGGCGATCCCACCTGGGTGACGGAGTGCATCGGCGGCATGGGCGAAGACGGGCGATCGCTGGTGACGAAAAACAGTTTCCGCTTCCTCAATACGTTATATACCCTGGGCTCGGCGCCGGAACCCAACCTGACGATTTTGTGGTCGCCCCGCCTGCCGGAAAACTTCAAACGCTTCTGCGCCAAAGTTTCCATCGACACCTGTTCCACCCAGTACGAAAACGACGACCTGATGCGATCGGAATACGGCGACGACTACGGGATCGCCTGCTGCGTCAGCGCCATGAAAATCGGCAAGCAGATGCAGTTTTTCGGCGCCCGGGCGAACTTGGCGAAGGCGCTGCTGTACGCGATCAACGGCGGTAAAGACGAGAAAAGCGGCGAACAGGTCGGCCCCGAATGGGTTCCGGTTCAAGGCGATTATCTGGAATACGAAGACGTGGTGGCGAAATTTGATCGCTGCCTGGAGTGGTTGTCGCGGCTGTACGTCAACACCCTGAATATCATCCACTTCATGCATGATAAATACGCCTACGAGCGCATCGAATTGGCGCTGCACGATCGCGATGTTTACCGGACAATGGCCTGCGGTATTGCGGGGCTTTCCGTGGTGTCTGATGCCCTGTCCGCCATCAAATACAGCCGGGTGAAAGTCGTCCGCAACGAACAGGGTTTGGTGGTGGATTACGAAGTCGAGGGCGACTATCCGAAATACGGAAATAACGACGATCGCGCCGACGAAATCACCGCCGATCTGGTGAAGCAGTTTATGAACAAAATTCGCCAGCACAAAACCTACCGCGATTCGGTGCCCACCCAGTCGATTTTGACGATCACTTCCAACGTCGTCTACGGTAAAAAGACGGGCAGCACCCCCGACGGACGCAAGGCGGGGGAACCCTTCGCACCGGGGGCGAATCCCATGCACGGACGGGACACGAAAGGGGCGATCGCGGCTTTGGCTTCCGTGGCGAAACTCCCCTACGAACACTCCCAGGACGGGATTTCCTACACCTTCTCCATCGTGCCGCAGGCGTTGGGTAAAGAAGGGGGCGATCGCATCACCAACCTGGTGGGAATGTTGGACGCTTACTTCCACGAAGAAGGCCACCATATCAACGTCAACGTCCTCAACCGCGAGACGCTGATGGAAGCGATGGATCATCCCGAAAAATACCCCCAACTGACGATTCGGGTATCCGGTTACGCGGTCAACTTCATCAAGCTGACCCGCGAACAACAATTGGATGTGATTAACCGCACGTTCCACCACCGCATCTAGGATTAAAAAAACCGGGTTTTTAACTGCGGTTTCTAAAACCCGGTTCCGACGAATTGGCGGGGGCATCTGCTCTCGCCAATTTTTGAACTAATTTAGATTGCAAAAAATGTCCGACTCAAACCATAAAATTTTTGGAAGAATCCACTCCTTTGAAAGTTGCGGGACGGTAGACGGGCCGGGAATCAGATTTGTCGTCTTCACCCAAGGCTGCCCCCTCCGCTGCCTGTACTGCCATAACCCGGACTGCCAAGAAATAGCCGGAGGAACGGAAATAACGGCGACAGAAATCGTCGAGGAAGTGAAGAAATATCGCTCCTATATGCGCTTTTCCAACGGCGGCGTCACCGTCACCGGCGGCGAACCGCTAATGCAGCCGGAGTTCGTGGCGGAAATCTTCCGGCGGTGCAAGGAATTGGGCATCCACACCGCTTTAGATACGTCCGGTTACGTCCCCATCAACGCCGCCAAACCCGTTTTAGATTACGTCGATTTGGTGCTTTTGGATATCAAATCATACAAGCCCGAAACTTACCGCAAAGTGACGAGCGTTTCGGTGGAACCCACCCTCAAATTTGCCGAGTATTTGCAACAGATAGAAAAACCCACCTGGGTTCGCTTCGTGTTGGTTCCAAATCTGACGAACGAGCCGAATAATATGGAGGAACTGGCTCGGTTCGTTTCCGGTTTGAGCAATGTGGAAAAAATCGAAGTTCTACCCTTTCATAAAATGGGGGAATACAAGTGGGAACAACTCGGCTACGAATACCAACTCAAAAACACCCCCGAACCGACTCTGGAAGAAGTGGCGACGGCGATGGATACGTTTAGAAAGTACGGATTAAAAGTTGCATAGAAAAAGATATAGCAACCGACAGAACGGTTAGGACTGATCTGCCAATTTGAAGCCCGCCTTGAAATCAATTTCAAGGCGAATCGCAAAAGTCCACTTAAGTGGACTCG
>NZ_JAYFER010000093.1:0-5376 GCF_055795065.1 Lyngbya sp. CCY1209 | reverse complement strand
TTTGAAAGGGGGGAGAAGGGGGGAGAAGGGGGGAGAAGGGGGGAGAAGGGGGGAGAAAGGGGGGAGAAAGGGGGGAGTAAGGGGGGAGAAAGGGGGGGAGTAAGGGGGGAGTAAGGGGGGAGGTCGGCTTCCCGTGGGGGCAACCTTATCGGGTTGCCCGATGTTCGAGTATTTAACCGGATTTGATATCAGCGCCTTTGAGATGCGATCGCCCTCCAAGCCATTTCCGGAGCGAGGGGTTTGGAGAAAAAATATCCCTGTCCGTATTCGCATCCCAACTCCTTCAATTTGGTCACTTGTTCCGCTATTTCCACCCCCTCGGCGATCACCGTCATCCCCAAATTTTGGGCGAGGGAAACGATCGCCTGAATGATCGCCGTGTGTTTCCCCTGTTCCGTCAGACGGGTGATAAAGGAGCGGTCGATCTTCAAGGTGTCGATGGGGAAATTGTGCAGGTAACTCAGGGAAGAATAGCCGGTGCCAAAATCATCAATTCCCAACTGAATTTTACGGTCTCTGAACTGCTGTAAAATCTCCAGTGCAGCGCGTTCGTTTTCGATCAAGGCAGTTTCGGTAATTTCCAGCTTTAAACTGCTCGGATCGAGTCCGGTGCGAGCGAGGATATTGTCAATTTGTTCGATCAAATCATGCTGACAAAATTGTTTCACCGACAAATTGACACCGATACTGATGGGCATTTTTCCCCCATTGCACTGTTCCTGCCACTGCCGAATCTGGCGGCAGGCTTCCTCCATAATCCACTGTCCCAATGGCACGATTAAACCCGTTTCTTCCGTCGCCGGAATGAACTCATAGGGAGAAACCACCCCCCGCGTCGGATGGTGCCAGCGCACCAATGCCTCGAAGCCGGCAATGCGGTTCGTCGCCAGGTGGACGATGGGTTGATAGTGGAGGATAAATTCATTTCGTTGGAGCGCCCGTCGCAGGTCATTTTCCAATAATAAACGGGCCAAAGATTGGGCGTGCATTCCGGCATCAAAAACTTGGTAGCGGGCTTTGCCTTTCGCCTTCGCCTGATACATGGCGGTGTCCGCATCTCGGAGCAAGTCCTCGGGGCGATCGTAATCGTGGGTCCCCAAAACGATGCCGATGCTGGCGTTGATAAAAATCTCTTCTTCTGTTATATAAAACGGTTTAGTGAGGGCTTTATGAATTTTTTTCGCCGTCTGCTTCGCCCGATCTATATCTTTGATTTGATCGATTAAAATGGTGAATTCATCCCCTTCAAATCGCGCCAAAAAACCATTGGGAATGATGCAGGATTTCAATCGCTTGGCGACCGCCATCATCAGCCGATCGCCCACCAGATGCCCCAAAGAATCATTGACGATTTTGAAGTTGTCGCAGTCGAGAAACAAAACCGCAAATTGGCGATCGCGTTCTTCCTGAGTCCGATTCAGGGCTTCCATGAGCCGTTCCATAAAGAAAACCCGGTTGGGCAACCCCGTGAGCGCGTCGTGGGATGCCATGTGCAGCAGTTGTTGGTTGGCGTCCGCCAGTTCGCGGGTGCGTTCCCGAACTCGCCGTTCCAATTCCAGGTTCATTTGCTCGACTTCCAGATGGGCGCCGCGGATTTCCAATTGAGTCCGAACCCGGGCGAGAACTTCTTGGATTTCAAACGGTTTTGTGATATAATCGATACCGCCTACCTCAAAGGCTTTAATTTTGTCAAACACTTCCCCCAAGGCGCTCAGGAAAATGACCGGAATTTGACTGGTTTGTTCCGAAGCCTTCAACCGCTCGCAAACTTCATAGCCATCCATGTTTGGCATGAGAATATCGAGCAGAACTAAATCGGGGGGATTGACGGCAATCTGTTTGATCGCCGCGCCACCATCCGTGACGCACTCGACGGCATACCCCTGTTTGTTGAGCATGGCGGACAGCAAACGCAGATTGTGAGGGGTATCGTCAACAATCAGAACGCGGGCGGGGGGAGGATCAGAATTTTTGTTCATGCTACTGGTGGGAGGTAACGCACCCGGAGTTTGATGCAGTTCGATCGGTTCCGACCACTTCAAACCTAGAGAAAGCCTCTAATTTCATTGTGACTTCTGAGGCGATGGCATGGCAACTTTTTTTCACACCCCGCCTCGAACGAGATTCGTCCGTCCGCCTCACCCCCGGCGGAGAGACGCGGTGAAACCTGTCATATCCATCCCACTTAAGGATGAAAATTAAAATCGGATTTTTCGGGAAAACGGCCGCTATCCGACGGCCAAGAATTTCATCCAAATTGGTCAGCTCAATCCCGAGCATTTTTTTTTATTTCGCGATCGCCGGGATGAACTTCAACGCAAAAGCTGCTGAATCATGCGATCGGCCTGGGAACCATAACCCCCTCCAAATAAATTAAAATGATTCAAAATGTGATAGAGATTGTAGAGGGTTTTGCGACGCTCGTAGCCCCCATCCAGGGGCCAAACTTCGTTGTAACCCCGGTAAAACGCCGCCGGAAATCCGCCGAACACCTCCGTCATGCCAATATCCACCTCGCGATCGCCGAAATAGGCCGCCGGGTCGAAAATCACCGGTTCCCCGTCGGCCATCACCGAGGCGTTGCCCCCCCACAGGTCCCCGTGAACCAAAGCCGGTTTGGGTCGGTGGCCGGCCAATAGTTCCGGAATTTTCTCCAGCAGGCGCTCGCCGTTGTCGAACCGTCCCCCCCGCCGGCGGGCGAGTTTGAGTTGGTAGCCGATGCGGCGGTCCCGCCAAAATTCCGCCCAGTCCGCCGTCCAGGTGTTGATCTGGGGCGTCGATCCGATGGTGTTGTTGATATCCCAGCCGAATTGATCGTGCCCCGGATAGTCCTCCGGCGGCGTCCACTGGTGCAACCTCGCCAACTGTCGCCCCATTTCCGCCATCGCCTCAGAATTGCCGCGGCCCCCCATTTCCAGCCACTCCAGGACGATATAGGAGGAACTCCCGGCGACGCCCCAGCAAATGGGTTTGGGAACCCGAATCGTGCGGGTTTCCCACATCTGCTTGACCCCCAAAGCCTCCGCCTCGAACATATCCGCCAGAGAGGCACTGTTGAGTTTGACAAAATAGCGGCGCGAACCGTCGTCGAGGCGATACCCTTGGTTGATGCAGCCCCCCCCCACCGATCGCGGACTGTTGCTTTTGAAAAGTTCTCCGGTTGCGTTACTGATGTGTTCGACTATCTGATCCCACATGGCATTTTAAAGCGATCGCGTCATCGCTGGGATTCTATAGCAGGCAACCGGCGATCGGCAACCGGCGATCGGTATAGTCTCGGCACCATCGATGCGGACATCGCCATTTAAAAGGGAAATTGACCGAGACGATTCCTCGGGTTTCATGACATTTAAAACCCTTGCAGCTTGGGAATTCATTCCCGAGGGAGTCTTTCCACCCCAAATCAATCCCGGGCCGTCACATTTTCGTAAACCCCCTTGTCCCGCTTCACCAACTTAGTAAAGCCCGCGTTTCTGTAATCCGCGTTAGAGGTGGGAATCGACAGCATCGGCGCACTCAGCAGGCGGCGGACGGGCGCATCCGACGCCGTTTCCCCAACCTCACAATTCGCCAACTCACAAACCTCGCCCCAGGTTTTCACCTCGCGATCGATACTGTGCATCACCTCGACCTTGCGGTTATTGCTCGGACAGAAATAATCGTAGATCGGCATGGCAGTTGTCCTTACCAGAGAAACCAGTCATCTCCTCTTTTTTATCACAAAATTTTCCAATTCTATTTCCCCGGTTCGAGATCCCAGACCGTCAGGGGGGAAGCGATCGCGGATCGCGGCGGGTCAGAATGTGTCAAAATATACCCTGTAACGCCGGAGCCGGACTCCAGTCAGCCGGTTTCAAGCGGATTTCGGCGCGATCGCGCGGCCCCGCAGTGCCGTCCGCACCCGAGTTGTCGTCTCGTCCGCGACCCAGTTTCAAGGAGAATTTTCGATGAGCGATTTTAAAGCCACCCCCGAAACCGATCTCACCACCACCCAACTCTTAGATCGATATGACATCCGCGACGAAGCCACCATCAAAAGCTGGGCGAAACTCCACGGCTTGAATGGCAATCACGATTCATACTCGCCCCGAGAAGTGGATTTACTCGACCACGTTCACCACCACCTCCACAATTTGGGGATGAGCATCGACGAATATCAAACTTTCCTCAACCGCCGTTCTAACCGCGTCCCCAATTCACCTCCACCCCAATCTCAAAATACCGCGCCCATGCCGGAATCTTCCCCCTCTCAACCTCAACCCGCCGCCCCACCTTCTCAAAACTCGACATCCGACGAGATGGTTGACGGCGCGACGACGACCGTCGATCTGTTGATGTCGCAGTATTCCGAAGCGATCGAATTTATGGGAGAACGCATCGCCGACCATTTTATCGACGAATTGGATGCTTCCGTGATGCGGCATTTGGCGAAAAAAGTTCAGGAGCGGCAGGCGATGAGAGCCAACCGGCCGAATCGCTTTCTCCGCACCATTCAAGCCGTTTTAAAACCCAGCGACAAAGCGATGTTGGGCGAATCCCAATCCGAAGACTCTCGATTGGAGATGGAAAGTAACCACCGTTTGGGATGATCTCGGCTCGAAATTCCTAGAAAAACCGCCGCGGAATTGCCATCGTAGACCATTGGGGTTGACGCCCGCGATCGCCCCCCCGGCTTCGGCCCTCATTTTCCAGCCAAGCCAACCGCCAGATCCGCCCCCCGCCCCGTCTTTGCAGGTAGATGCGAAACGGGTTGTGTCGTTCTCCGAACCGGCGCGCGCTCCCCCGCACCCGGAGATCGTAGGTCCCCTCCACCTTAAACCCCTCCAAACCGTCGATCGTCAGGGGTTCCAAACGGGCGATCGCCACCCGGGTAATTTTAAACCCCCGGGGGGAACTGGCGACGTCGGATTTTAAATTCAGTTCCCGGTGAATCTGTCGGATTTGCAGGGTGAGGGCCTGTTGAACCAGGGTTGGCGTCGGCGTGATTCCCGCCGGAGAACACCCCCACAACGCCAGGGAAATCAACAGGATCGGGATTAAAATTAATTTCTTCGCCACCGCCAGATCCCCTTCGCCCTTCCGATCGCCTCCGGGTTCCATTCGAGTTGACCCGCGATCGCAATTTTACCCGAACGGCGTCGGAATCGGGCACTGCCACTTGGAGGTGGAAAAGCATCAGTACCCCGGGTTCAAGTCGGCTCTGGCGACGGCCATAACACCCCAAAAACAAAAAGCGCCCCCCAATCGGGAGGCGCTTGATTTAAGCTGGGCTAGAAATTAGCCAATTTCGGGGGCAACCAAAGCCACAGTCTCGGACTCAGCAGAAGCCAAGTCGAGGGGGAAGTTGTGAGCGTTGCGCTCGTGCATGACTTCCAT
>NZ_JAYFER010000092.1:0-203 GCF_055795065.1 Lyngbya sp. CCY1209 | reverse complement strand
GGATTCCGACTCTCCCGGGAGTTCAACTTAAAAACCTGGTGGAAAGAAGCGGACAACATTTCATTTTTGCAGCGGTTGAGCTATTTCATTTCGGACATCTTGCTGGCGACGATACCCGACGATAACATCGTCATTTTTGTCGATGAAATTGACAGTATTTTGAGCCTCGATTTCCCCGTCGATGACTTTTTCGCCCTGATCCG
>NZ_JAYFER010000091.1:0-3944 GCF_055795065.1 Lyngbya sp. CCY1209 | reverse complement strand
CGCCATTTCCTCGATCAAAAATAATCCCGCCACGGAATTTCCCGCCGCGTCCAGGGGGGGAGAATAACAGGCGATCGCACCCCAACCCGGAACCACCGACAGCACCGCCCCACTCACCCCGGACTTGGTGGGGACACCCACCCGCACCGCAAACGAACCGGACGCCTCATATAATCCGCAGGTCATCATCAACGCCTTCACCTGCCGGCAACCCTCCGTCCAAGCCGGTTCGGGAGGTTCGAGCAACAACAGCCCCAATTGGGCCAGATCCGCCACCGTCCCCGACAGGCAGCAGATGTGATTGTAAGTGTCCAGAGTGAGAGTCGCATCCTCCACATAACCGGCCCGGGCCAACTCCGCCGCGATCGCCTGATTCCGGGAATTGGGAACCGATCGCACCGAAGCCAACAACTCCCCATCCAACTGCAGGTTACACCCCGCCGCACCATTCAACCAATCGCACAATAGCCGGCACCGAGTTGCCCCATCTTCCCCTGTAAGTAAACCCGCCAAAGCGATCGCGCCGCTATTGATCATCGGATTGCGGGGCCGTCCGCCGTCGATTTGCAACTGTTCCAGGGAATTGAACGGGCGATCGGACGGTTCCATCCCCAACCGGGCGAAAACCCGATCCGACCCCAACTCCACCAGCAAACGCAGCAGCAGAAACGGCTTCACCACGCTCATCAGCGGAAACACGCGATCGCGATCGCCACCGTCGTAAAATCGACCGTCCACCCCCAAAACCCGCACCGCTAACGCCCCCGGGTCGGCCGCCGCCAATTGCGGGATGTAGGTGGGGAGAGTCCCCTGCCGACTTCGAGATCTCGCCGCGATCGTCCAGCCTTCGAGTTGCGCCCGGTTCAAACTCAACCGTTTCGTGGGGGAATTCATGGGAAGCACTCCTAATATAGGAAACCTCGCCCCTTCAGACCGGGGCGGAAACCGATTCGCGACTTGAGTGACCTACAAAGTTGGCGCCGGGCGGTTTCTCGATTCAAATTTTCCAAACTCGGAGCGATAACCGTTCGGAGTCGAGAATCTTCATCCATTTTGGCTCAAATCACGGCAATTGGGCTTCTACCGGGCGACAAGGTGGGGTACGGGCGTCGGCACGATGAAAAAACAGCCAAAGATGGTAGCCTAGTAGGGACTCACGACCGGAGCCGAGCGATCGAGACACCGGACGGCAACTATCCCGTCCGACCCGGCAGACGAGTTGCAGGGGCGACTCTCCCGCTCAATTTCAAAACAGTTTTTCTGTGCGCGGGTACGCCCCCGATTTTCCGAGGCCGGCCCGCCAACCCGAAAGTGCCGACACTTCTAGGAAGAAGCAGGAAAAGAACACCGGAGTCACTTCGGGTCAGTTTCTTAGAACGGAAAAAAGTAATAATTTATGCTGAATTTGCCCAATTCGATCATGGATACCTGTAAGCGCTGGCTGAAAACCGGCATCCTCGCCCTGTTGCTGTGCGTCCTCTCCGTCGGACTCAGCGCCGCCTGGTGGGACTTCGGCGGAGATTCCGCGCCCAAACGAGAAAGCGTTTTACCCGCCGGAAACGCGATTACCGACGGCAAAGCCCTGCTGCGGTACGCCCTCCCCATCGACAACGAACCCATCCGCAAGGTTCAGGGAAGTTTGGAAGAAATTGCCGCCCGAATCCGGGGCAAGCGCTGGAGTCCGATCAAGGGCGATATCACGACGGCTTCCCGGGTTTTATCCACCGAAAAATCCGAGATTCTCGCGAGTATCCCCGAAGAACGTCACGCGGAAGCCGAAGCGATTATCGAGAAACTCAACGCCGAAATAGACACGTTGCGGGAAGCCCTCGATATCAAAGATGGCGAAACGCTCCTGGAAACCCGGGCGGAAATGTTGGCCCGGGTGAACGAAATTGAAGAATTGATGGTCACGGAATTTCCCTTTGAAGTGCCGTCCGAATATGCCGACCTCCCCCAACTCAAAGGCCGCGCCACCGTCGAAATGACCACCGACAAGGGGGATATCACCCTGGTGGTTGACGGTTACAGCGCCCCCGTGACGGCCGGAAATTTCGTCGATTTGGTACAGCGAGGATTCTACGACGGATTGACATTCATCCGTTCGGAACAGTCCTACGTCCTGCAAGCCGGCGATCCCCCCGGCCCCGACGAGGGATTTATCGACCCGGATACGGGCGAATATCGGGCCGTACCGTTGGAAATTTTGGTGCGCGGCGACGATGAACCCACCTACGGCATCACCCTGGAGGCGGCGGGCCGCTACCGCGATCAACCCGTCCTGCCCTTTTCCGCCTACGGAACCGTGGCGATGGCCCGCCCGGAAGCAGACCCCGACGGCGGTTCGTCCCAGTTCTTCTTCTTCTTGTTTGAACCGGAACTGACCCCCGCCGGACTGAATTTGCTCGACGGTCGCTATGGCGTTTTCGGATACGTGACAGAAGGCAAAGACGTGCTGGAGAAATTGGGTCAGGGCGACGCGATTCAATCGGCCAAGGTCGTCCGAGGCATCGAAAACTTGGTTGAACCCAAAAAGGCGGCTTGAGGCTCGGATTTGAGCTGATATCCGTTCGGGTCGGGGTGGCGATCGCTTCCGGCCCGAAATTTTTGACTGTGGTGCGATCGCGTTGTTGCGCTTTAGCGCCTCTGTCCGACAACTGCTATAAAATCTGTAAAGTTGCCATTTTAACTGCGAGTTGTGCCGACTATGGCTATTTTAGAATTAATTTCTGTCGCCGGTTTGGGTGTCTTGGTGGGATTATTATTGGTCAATATCAATACCAATCGGGAACAACAGCAACGGCTCGACAATGCCTTTTATCAGTTGATCGAATCCCAGGACGGCCGCGTTTCTCTGATTCAACTGGCGGCTGTGGCGCGGGTGAGTGCCGACGTCGCCCAACAGTATTTGGACAAACAGGCGGGGGTGTTCGCCGCCATTCCGGAACTCGACGAAGATGGCAACACCTTTTATCAGTTTCCCCGGTTGCGGCTTCCGAAACAGGTCCCGCCGCCGCGCCGCGAAAGCGACTGGTGAGGGATTCAGATGGGTGTCCCGATCATCTCCTGTCGGGGGGTGGATAAGCGGTCGAATCATCAGAGCGATCGCCAGGATTCTAAAGAGAGTTCTTTGACTGCTTGCATCCGTTGAAAATCGCTGTCGCCGGAAACAATTGTGAGTCCGTTTCGTAGGGCGATCGCGGCAATCCACAGGTCATTTTCCCCAATCCCCAAATTTTCGATCCGGGTTTTTCTGCGCTTCTTTTTTTCTTTCGGGCCGAAATGATCTAAAATTTCCGCCTTGAATTGAGCGTAAATGTCGGCGGTTTCTTCATCAATAAAATAGATAACAATATCTTGTAGAAACGATTTGACCCGTGCCAAGTTCCGGGCTTTTTGTTCGGAATTGTAAGCCATGTAAAGCAATTCGGCTTGCACGATAACGCAGGTAGAAACTTGAGATTCTCCGACTTCGACAATACGGTTGATGACTGTCGCATCTCCCTGAATGATGCGGCTACAAGAGTTGGTATCTAGCAGGTACACAATTAAAACTCCAGAGGGCGGCGAGTTTCGTACACCATTTTTAGACAATCTTCCAGGTCATTGCCAGACCAAGTTCCGGCGTGCCTGAGTAAAGAGCAACCCGAACCGGAACGAAAGCTGGGGGGGGTTTCTGGAGGTGGGGATTGGGGTGGTTCTGAGAGAACGGTTACTCGCACTTTGCATCCGGCAAAGGTGTCGGAACGGGCGATCATTTCTTCCCAAGTTCCCTCCATTTCGATCCGTTTTTCGGACATGGAATTGCCTCCTTATCTGTTGCGATCGCATTCATTGTAGCATCATGTAACCAATCCCCGCGAAGACAACGCCACCAGAGTTTGATCAAGCTTTTGAGCTTGTTCTGGCGTGGGGTTAAGCTTGCAAACTATCGTCAACGTTTG
>NZ_JAYFER010000090.1:0-368 GCF_055795065.1 Lyngbya sp. CCY1209 | reverse complement strand
TGTGGAAAATCTCAGGGGAGCGATCGCTGTGGTATTTTAGTAGGTAGAACAATCCGGAAGCTACCAGTTGAAGCAATGAGCGAAGTAGTTGTAACACTGTAGCTATGTTGACACTAAGGCAAGACCGGCGAGTTATGGAAAGGGGTTTTCAACGTAGTTAGGGAGGTTGGTCATGCAACTTGAAGATTATTTCAACTTTTTGGCCGATGATGACATTCGGCTAAAAGGGACACGCATTGGGATTGAGACAGTTCTGTTTGACTACCTCTTTCGTGCTCGCACACCAGAGGAAATTGCCAGCACCTATCCGTCTCTAAACCTAGAGCAAGTCTACGCCACGATCTTGTATTATCTGCACCACAAAGAAG
>NZ_JAYFER010000089.1:0-332 GCF_055795065.1 Lyngbya sp. CCY1209 | reverse complement strand
GGGCATGGGTAGTGTCACGATGCGGAAATGCCAAATACAAAACGCTCAGGAAATACTTCCGAACAGGAAAAGTGATACTGAGTAATGGGAAGGAAAGGAACGTGAAGTGGATTTTCCAAACCAAGGATGGTCTACGACTCCAACAACATAACTGGACTCCCATTGTATACCACACTCTGGTCAAACCGAATGCATCGACGTATGACGGAAACTGGGTCTACTGGGCAACAAGGAGAGGGAAATCAGCAGAAATCCCAAACCGAGAAGCCAAATTGCTGAAATACCAGAAAGGCAAATGCAAATGGTGCGGACAGCACTTCACTATAGAAGAC
>NZ_JAYFER010000088.1:0-554 GCF_055795065.1 Lyngbya sp. CCY1209 | reverse complement strand
CCAGCGCTTTTACCCGTCTCGACTTTGACAGTCGGCTCCGAAGGAGCGTCTACCGTGACGAACATAAACATCTCTCCCAATGGAGTCCGTTTAACTGTCACCGTTTTGATTTTTCCCTCAATTTCTCTGGACTTCCAGAACTGATACACTCGACCGCAGATCTTCACCCGGTTTTCACCGAGAAACTTGTAGTTGTTCTGCTTGAGAGTAAACGATTTGTACTTTTTGACTTTTTTAAACCCAGGAGGACGAACCCCTTTGTCTCTGTGCTTAAAAAACAACTGATACGCTTTTTCGATACGCTGGCAGATGTCTTGCACTGCTTGAGCGTCAACGGTTTTCCAGAAAGGATTATGTTTTCTGAGTTTAGCAATATGCTTCTGGAGCTTGGCGCAGTTCAAGTGTTTGCCCCACATCCGGTAGTACCGACGATGCAACGCAATACAGTGGTTGTAAATCGTTCCCGAGGCATTGACAATGCGCTTCAGGTGACGATTTCGCTTGTGGTCGTACAACTTGAATTTGAGCGTCTTCATGCTATTATAATAGCCTGT
>NZ_JAYFER010000087.1:0-3337 GCF_055795065.1 Lyngbya sp. CCY1209 | reverse complement strand
CGACTGAAGTCGCCGTTCGCTTTTCATCCGTGCTTTAAAAAGACACGGCTTTCAAGCTCTCGTCCTTTTCTCGTAAACCGTTGCAGGATCAGGTTTTTTTGATGTACGAGCATGGAGGGATTTGAACCCCCGACCCTCAGAACCGGAATCTGATGCTCTATCCACTGAGCTACATGCCCTCGCACGAATGTCAGTATAGCACAGATGGGAGGCAACAGGGAATAGGCGGCGGACAATTGGGGTAAAACGCTTTCACCGTGAGGGTTTCAGGCGCGATCGCGCGCCGGACGGGTACGGCTGCGATCGCCCCGACTCGCCCCCCCATCCCCGAGTGCGGCGGACAAATTCAAATCGAAATCACCAGGCCCTGAAGAGAGGGAATAGGGAGTAGGGAATCGGGAATCGGGAATCGGGTTTACCCTACACCCCACACCCTACACCCCACACCCTGATTCTAGCCGTTGGTCATGGCGTATTCGGGACGGGCGCTGAGATATTCCTCGCCGGTGAGGATTTTAACGTTGCCATCGTCGTCCATGTCCATCAGGGCGACGTCGCCGGAGCTCAGTTCGCCGGAGAGCATGGCTTCGGCGAGCACGTCCTCCATCAGGTTCATGATCGCCCGACGCAGGGGACGTGCACCGTAGTTGGGATCATAGCCGACTTCGACGATGTGATCCTTGAAGCGATCGCTCACTTGCAGGGTGATCTCCTTCTCCGCCAGACGGCCGAACACTTCCCGCAGGAGGATGTCGGCGATCTGCTTCACCTCGTCCTTCGTCAGCTTGCGGAAGACGATGATCTCGTCGAGGCGGTTGAGGAATTCCGGGCGGAAATACTGCTTCAACTCCTCGTTGACGAGGTTGCGAATCCGGGTGTACTGCACGTCTTCCTCGGGGTCGGCGAACTCGAATCCGATGCCGCCGCCGCCCTTTTCGATCACCTTCGATCCGATATTGGAAGTCATGATAATCAAGGTGTTCTTGAAGCTGACCGTGCGGCCCTTGGCGTCGGTGAGGCGTCCGTCTTCCAAAATCTGCAACAGCATATTGAAAACGTCCGGGTGCGCCTTTTCGATTTCGTCGAACAGGATCACCGTGTAGGGGCGACGGCGCACGGCTTCGGTGAGTTGTCCCCCTTCGTCGTAGCCGACGAATCCGGGGGGAGAACCGATCAGCTTGGACACCGTGTGGCGCTCCATGAATTCTGACATATCCAGGCGGATCATGGCCTCTTCCGAGCCGAAGAAGTAGGCGGCCAGGGCTTTAGTGAGTTCGGTTTTTCCCACACCTGTGGGGCCGGAGAACACGAAACTGGCGATCGGGCGGTTGGGGTTCTTGAGTCCCACCCGGGCGCGGCGGATGGCGCGGGAGACGGCGCTGACGGCTTCATCCTGGCCGATGAGGCGCTGGTGCAGGGTGTCTTCCATGTGCAGCAGCTTGTAGGACTCGGATTCGGTCATCTTCGTGACCGGGATTCCCGTCCAGGCTGAAAGCACGTTGGCGATGTCCTCTTCCGTCACCATCAGGTCAGCTTTGATTGAGGTTTCCACTTCGGAGGCGGATTCGATTTGGTCGCGGATTTCCAATTCGCGATCGCGCAGTTCCCCGGCTTTCTCGAAATCTTGACCCTGGACGGCGGAATCTTTTTCCTTGACCACTTCGGAGAGTTCCCGCTTCAGGTCTTTCACTTCCGGCGGCAGTTTGGAGTTCATCACCCGCACCCGAGAACCGGCTTCGTCGATTAGGTCGATCGCCTTGTCCGGGAGGAAGCGATCGCTGATGTAGCGGTGGGAGAGGGTGGCGGCGGAGTGCAGGGCCTCGTCGGAGATGGTGAGGCGGTGGTGCTGTTCGTAGGCGGACCGCAGTCCGAACAGGATCTCGATGGTTTCTTCGACTGTCGGTTCGCCCACCATCACGGGTTGGAACCGGCGCTCCAGGGCGGCGTCCCGTTCAATATATTTGCGGTATTCGTCCAGGGTGGTGGCGCCGACGCACTGCAATTCGCCCCGGGCCAGGGCCGGTTTGAGCATATTGGCGGCGTCCATCGTCCCCTCGATCGCTCCGGCACCCACCAGGGTATGGATCTCGTCGATGACTAAAATAATATTGCCGGCCGATTTGATTTCATCGACGATCTTCTTGAGGCGTTCCTCGAACTCGCCCCGGAAGCGGGTTCCAGCCACCAGGGTCCCCATTTCCAAGCTGACCACCTGGCGGTCTTCGAGCAGTTCGGGGACGTTGCCGTTGACGATGCGCTGGGCCAACCCTTCCGCGATCGCCGTTTTACCCACACCGGGTTCGCCGATGAGTACGGGGTTATTCTTGGTGCGGCGTCCGAGAATTTGGATCACCCGCTCAATCTCGCGGTTGCGTCCGACGATGGGATCGAGTTTGCCTTGTGCAGCCAGTTGGGTGAGGTTGGTGGAAAATTCGTCCAGCGTCACCGTCTTGCGGTTGCGGCTTCTTGAGGTTCCCCCGGCCGGTGCCGCGGCTACTTCTTCGCCCAGGTTGCGGATCAGTTCCGTCCGCAGTTGGGCGCGATCGATCCCGAAGTTTTCCAGCACTTTGGCCGCGACGCCTTCGTCGTCCTGCAACAATGCCAATAAAATGTGTTCCGGGGCAATGTAGTTGTTGCCCAGTTGCCGCGCCTCTTTCATGGCCCCCTCGAACACCCGCTTGGCCCGGGGCGTGAAGGGGATTTCCGGCGGCATGAAGCCCGAACCCCGGCCGATGATGGATTCGACCTCGCGGCGGGTATTGTCCAAATTCAGGTTTTTATCGGAAAGCACTTTCGCCGCCACGCTGGTGCCTTCTCCGAGAATCCCGAGCAACAGTTGCTCCGTCCCGACAAAGTTATGTCCCAAACGTCGCGCCTCTTCCTGAGACAGCATCACGGCTTTGATGGCTTTATCTGAGAAGTATTCAAACATTCGTCTTTTTCCCGTCCAGCTATTGTACTTAGCTAACCCTGGAGGCCTGTTTGGTTCCGTACAGGAGTAACATCACACCCCCAAGATGTGTAAACTTTTGTGTATTTTCCTATCCCTACTGTATCGCTCTCTCGCAAATCATGCAGTGAGGAGAGCCGTAATTTGGGGAGTCGGGAGTCGGGAGTCGGGAGTCGGGAGCGGGGGGAGCGGGGGGAGCGGAGGTGGCGGAGGAAGCGGGGAAAGCCGAGGGAGCGGAGGGAGCGGAGGAAGCGGAGGGAGCGGAGGGAGCGGGGGAAGTGGGGGAAGTGGGGAAACGGGTAGAACATCTGCACCGCTTGGGAATCAATTCCCCGAGGGCGCAAGCCTTGCGCCCCTACCAGCAAAAATCATCTGAAGATGATTGGG
>NZ_JAYFER010000086.1:0-573 GCF_055795065.1 Lyngbya sp. CCY1209 | reverse complement strand
CAAAAGTCGCTATCAGTCCGTCGCGGAAGTTTTGGCAGATTTACAACCTTCGTCGGGTACAGTTCCACCTTCACCCCCAATCCAGATTCCCGCCAAACCCAAAAATAATACTTTTGAATTTGATATTGCCACTCTGACTAAGAGCAAAGGATTTTTAGGATTATTACCCAAAATTGTTTCGCAGTGGGAAATTAACTACCGTCGCGGACAAGCCGAATGTATGATCGAAGATTTGGGGAATGGAGTCACTCTGGAAATGGTATTAATTCCGGGGGGAACCTTTCTCATGGGTTCACTGGGTAATGAAGGGTATGATACCGAAAGACCTCAACATCGAGTCACAGTGCAACCTTTCCTGATGGGAAAATATCCCGTCACCCAGGAACAATGGCGACAAGTGGCTGGTTTCCCAAAACTCCGACGGAACCTCGACCCCGACCCCTCAAAATTTAACGGCTTAAATCTTCCCGTTGAAAAAGTTTCATGGTATGACACGGTTGAGTGGTGCGCCCGCCTCTCGAAAAAAATCGGCAAACCCTACCGATTGCCCAGTGAAGCTGAGTGGGAATATGC
>NZ_JAYFER010000085.1:0-698 GCF_055795065.1 Lyngbya sp. CCY1209 | reverse complement strand
GGTTTCTCAAAAAAAGTCGAAATTTTTAACATTTCTTAATTTTTTTTGAAAAAATAAATAATGCGATCGGCAATGTGAAGCCAATCAATCGACTCCAGGGGGCGATCGCGATGACGGAAAAATTCCGATATTTGCGATCGCGCCACTCAAAGCCCCCAGAATTGGGGGTGTCGGGGGCTATAGCAGTGTGAAATGATTCGTCAAAATCCGATCCACTCATCGAACGACATCAAGGAATGAATCTGATATGCTGTTCCCTCTAGTGATCGAATAAGTTTACTGTCAGCCGTCACGAACGGTATCTTCAAACGCTCCGAGAGTGCAATGTAGCAGGCATCATAGGCTGATATAGCCTGGGCGATCGCTATATCCAGGGCCTCACTCACCAACTCTGGAATTGCCATTCTTTTGAGTGCCAATCCCTTGAGCCTCAGCAAGCTGGCTTTTGCCTCGGCAGCGGGGTAATTTAGCGCGATCGCTGGTGATGTTGTGTTGAGGGGCGATCGCTTTCCCATGTCAAAATTCGTGTCAAGAGGGGGTTGACAGGGGGCGAAATTTCCCGTAAACTATTGACATCCTTCAAAATAATCGGATGGTTGCAAAAATTTTATTTCTGTCACTACTCCCATTATCTAAAATAATACCGGAAGTCAAGCGCAAAAGCAAGGGTTTCTCAAAAAAAGTCGAAATTTTTAACA
>NZ_JAYFER010000084.1:0-2161 GCF_055795065.1 Lyngbya sp. CCY1209 | reverse complement strand
TTGCTATATATAGCAATGTGAAATGATTGGTGAAAAATTGATCGACTCAAAGCCCCCAGTATTGGGGGTTTGGGGGCTAGACAATTTTACAAATGGTTTCCGATTGCTATATAGCAACCGATAGAACGGTTAGGACGGATCGGTCAATTGAGCTGACCCGCCTTGAAATGAATTTCAAGGCGAATCGCAAAAGTCCACTCAAGTGGACTCGGTTAAACATAGACTGTCTGAACCACCTTGGCAGTTGCTATCCTTTTGGGAAAGCCTCCACTTTCCTATTAACATCAGATCCGATTTTCCCCTCTTTCAACTTCCCCAATCATCTTCAGATGATTTGAGCTATTAGCTTGGGAATTGATTCCCAAGCGGTGCCTTACTTCCTCCAGATCCCGATATTCTACCTTCGCCTCTTCCTTACATTCCATCTCCCCCACGCCTTGAACGCCTGCTTCATTCAATAGATTGAAAATCGCCTCGGCATTTTGGCGGGTGGCTGTTTCATCGATTAAAGTGGGACTGAAAGCATTAATTGAAACCGAATTCGCCCCAAATTCCGACTCGGGACTCACCACCGTCACCACCTCATCCCCGGCGACATTTTTCACCTTGACAACAAAGGCGTTGCGTTCGTCTTCCCCTTCATAGGTATCATCAACCAGGGTGTAACCCATATTTTCCAAAGCTTCGACGACGCGATCGCCAATTTCCGCCCGCATTTGGGAACCCAAAATCGAGAGTTTCGCCTGTTCGATAATTTCCCCTAAAATCGGCCGCAGGTGTTCGATTTGTTCGCCGATATTTTTAACCTGTTCGGTGGTGAGGGTGGCTTCCCCTTCCACCAGTTCTGTTTCCAACTGAGTCAGTCGGTTTTCGTACTCACCCAGCCGCCCATTTGTCCAGTAATTGACCTCACATTTGAACGATTCCGCGTCACTCCCCTCTCCGACTTCCACCTGACATTCCCGGTGACTCTGAACTTCGGTAATTAAACTGCGTAAATCGGTCAGTGCCGCCTGATAATATAACAGCCACTCCTGTTCCTTTTGTTCCAGTTCCAACCGCAGATCTGCCAATTTGAGATAGGTTTGCTGGCTTGTGGCGATCGCCGCCTCGGAAATTCCCGCCTCAATATTGCCCGCCACCATATCCAGATCTCGACGCAAATCCGCCCATTTTCCCGGGGCAAACCGTTGGTGTTGATAGTCGCGATCGACCTGTTGCCAAACCGTCTCGATATCCGCCAATAAATCCCGGGCTAATTCTTCTTTCTGCTGCCGTTCAGAAGCCAAATTTTGCACGACTTCATCAATTTGTTTTTGGAGGATTGTTTGTCCCGCTTCCCGAGCTTTTCGTTCCCCATCAATCAGGGCCGTAAATTTGCGATCTTGTCGTTCAAATAAACCCAAATATTCCCGGCGTTGATCTTGAAAGCGTCGGTTCGTTTCCCGTTCCAAATTTTGAATTCCCGTTCGCATCTGTGCAATTTCTTGTTCCTGGCGTTGGGTTCGCCCTTCCAGGGGGGCGAGGCGTTGCTGAAACTCCTGCTGGGCTTGCTGTCGCACTGCGTTTAACCGTTCCGGGAGGTCCTGTTGCAGCGATCGCAACCTGGAATCCTGTTCCCGCAGCCGTCGCAATTCCCGATCCTCAATCCGCGTGTAGCGCCGCTTTTCACCGCTCATCAGACCGCTCCTGTTTTAAGCTGGGATAATGGAGATATAGCATTATCTATCGCCGGCGAGATACGGTTGGGGATTGAAAGTCCCCCTTGTGAAGGGGGATTTAGGGGGATCGTCCGTATTGGGTTGGCTCGAAAACTGCTATATTCTCCGTTTCTATCTTAGCCCAGCTTTCTCGCACGTCCAAATATACGCGATCGCGACTCAACCCCACCCCAGACTGATTCCGACTCCCGGCATCGCTCCTTGTCAAATCGGCGGATTTTGAGTTTTCAAAATAGCCGTTTTATCCGAGTGTTTGAAAATAATTATTCTCATTCATCAGACCGACAAATATTGACCGTTTTGATGCCGCGATCGCCAAAAATTATAGCGTTTTTCAAGTCAATGAGGTACGGCGGGCATTTCAAGTCCCCATCCCCCCCTACCCCCCCTTTGTAAGGGGGGAGATCAGGGGGGATAATGGCGGATCGAACCGTATCGCA
>NZ_JAYFER010000083.1:0-359 GCF_055795065.1 Lyngbya sp. CCY1209 | reverse complement strand
ACACTAAGAGAAATCGAAATTGACGGAGAAAAAGTCCCACCCGGATTCGACTTTCTGGGGTTCAATATCAGGCAATACCCTGCAGGAAAACACGTCTCCGGAAAAAGTGGAGGAAAAGTCAGTAGACTACTAGGCTTCGTAACCCACATAAAACCGAGCAAAAAGGCAATCAAAACCCATATTGAAAAGGTAAAAGAGGTGACTAAAAATCACAAAACAGCACCTCAAGCCGCCCTGATTAAACATCTCAACCCCATCATCACAGGATGGACAAGGTACTATTCAGGGGTAGTCTCCAAGGAGATTTTCAACAAGCTAGATAACATACTCTGGCAACAACTACGGGCATGGGTAGTGTC
>NZ_JAYFER010000082.1:0-232 GCF_055795065.1 Lyngbya sp. CCY1209 | reverse complement strand
ACAACACCGGACAGACCGGGGGCACCCCCGACGCGGACATCGACGCCCCCGAAGCCTGGGACGTGCAAACCGGCAATGATGTGGTCGTCGGCGTCATCGATACGGGTGTGGATTACAATCACCCCGATTTGGCGAATAATATGTGGACCAATCCCGGAGAAACCCCGGGAGACGGCATCGACAACGACGGCAACGGCTACGTCGATGACGTCCACGGCTACGATTTCGCCTA
>NZ_JAYFER010000081.1:0-4265 GCF_055795065.1 Lyngbya sp. CCY1209 | reverse complement strand
AGCCGTGTGAGGTGAAAGTCTCATGCACGGTTCTGAATGGGAGGGGGAGATGGTAACATCTCTCTCGACCCCTAATTCAATCCGGGCCTGACAGGTCGTCGCCGTGGAACATCCGGTATCATCCACCATTCACTGTATCAACCCCAACTGCCCCAAGCCAGACGGACAGCTTTGGGGGAACAAATTCTGCCAAAATTGCGGGGCGCCCCTGCAACTCAACCACCGCTACATCCCCCTCCGCTGCCTGGGAAGCGGGGGATTTTCCAAACTCTACACCGTCTGGGACCCGAAAACCCAATCCGAAAAAGTCCTGAAAGTCCTGGTCGAACCCTCCCCCAAGGCCCTGGAACTGTTTGAACAGGAGGCCGCCGTCCTCGCCCACCTGCACCATTCCGGCGTCCCCCGGGTCGCCCCCGACGGCTACTTTTTCCTCCGCCGTCGCCACGCCAACCGGGTGGAACTCCCCTGCCTGGTGATGGAAAAAATCCACGGCCCCACCCTCGAAGAAGTCCTGGAACGCCACCCCCAGGGCTGTCCGGAAGAGTGGGTGACGCAATGGCTGCACCAAGCCCTCGACATTTTGCGGGAACTGCACCGGCGGGGGATCGTGCACCGGGACATTAAACCCTCCAATTTGATGCTACGATCCGCGACAGCGCACCTATCGCCCTCCGAAGCGTATTTCGACGATCGCCACATCGGCAAAAATCAGTTGGTGATGATCGACTTCGGCGGTGCCAAGCAGATCGGCGCGATCGCCCACGGCGACCGGGAAAGCACCCCCAGAAGCAACACCCGCCTCGTGTCTCCGGGCTACAGCCCCCCGGAACAGATCGTTGGCGCGGCGGTGGGCCCCCCGGCGGACTTTTACGCCCTGGGGCGGACCTGCATCCACCTGCTGACGGGCACCTATCCCGCTGAACTCGAAGATCCGATGACCGGGGAACTGCGGTGGCGACACCGGGTTTCCGTCAGTTCCGCCTTCGCCGAATTGCTCGATCGGATGGTGCACAACGAATTCCGCGATCGCCCCCAAACCGCCACCGACATCCAAGCCTACCTCTTCCGCATCGCCCGGATGAAAAAACACCCCCGCCGGATGATGTCTTTCTCGGAACTGTGCCTGGATCTGGTCAAAACCGGCCTGATCGAAGTCGATCGCACCCTGTGGGCCGGAGTGCAATGGCTCGGAAGTGCGATCACAGCCTTGGGACGGGCGACGGTCGAAGTCACCTGGGAAACGGGACTGGCGGCCTCCGGCGGCATGGTGGGGGCCGCGATCGGCCTGATTTTGGCCTACTGGTCCCCCCTCGGCGAACTGCTGGCGGAGGCCCTCGCCGAAGATCTGCCCCTCCCCCTGTCCAATCTCGCCGCCCATTTGGGCGCGGAGATGATCGTCCTCGGTCTGGCCGGCCTCGGCACCGCCCTCGGGCTGACGGACGGGGGCGGCTTCGACCAGCGCCGCCGCTACGGACGGGCGGCTTTGACGGGTGCCCTGGGCTACGTGGCCGGGGGCGCGCTCTGGCGCATCGTCGCCGCGATCGCCTTCATCCCCGGATTTCGGGAACTGGCGGGGGTGGGGTGGCTGTGCGTGGGCATCGCCACCGGCATCCTCACCTGGGGACTGGGATTCGCCAGCCACCGCCCGGTTTACGCCATCGCTGCCGCGGCCGGAACCGCCGCCATTTTCTGGGGTTTGGGCGTCTCGAACCTTCTGCCCCCGGAAGTATTGCAATTTCCCACCGTCGGCCTGCAGGCGGAATGGCAGCAGTTTCGCTTGGGTATCGCCTTCGTCGGTTTGCTCGGATGCGCGATCGGTTTGTGTTTGGGAGGCATTCACTATTTGATCGTCCCGATTTTGCGCTGGCTGGGGTGGCGTTGATCGAATCTCGTCCGTTGTTGTGGCTTTCCGGCCCCGGCGGCGAGGTCTGGGGCAACAACAGACCGACAGCCACCCGAGTTCAATTCTAGTTTTCTGAAACCATGAGCGTTTGTAGACTCGCTGTTTTGATCGACGCAGATAATGCCAGTGCTAAAATCATTGGCTCGTTGCTCAAAGAAGTGGCAAAATATGGGACTGCCAATGTCAAGCGGATTTACGGCGATTGGACGAATACACAACTTGTGAGCTGGAAAAATAAGCTCAATGCATTCGCCATCCAACCGATTCAACAATTCTCCTACACCACCGGAAAAAATGCCACCGACAGCGCGCTGATCATCGATGCGATGGACTTACTTTATACCGGCAACTTTGACGGATTTTGTATCGTTTCCAGCGACAGCGACTTCACCCGCCTGGCCTCCAGAATTCGAGAAGCTGGGCTGGTGGTTTATGGCTTCGGAGAACAGCAGAAAACCCCCGGCGCTTTTATTTCCGCCTGCAATAAATTTATTTACACCGATATTCTCGACCTGGCCGAAGAAGATGAAGGGGGTGAAAGCGCGGACAATTCCCAAAATAAAAATTCAAACCGGCAAGTTTCAGAACCATTGAAGTCATCGAACCTAAAAAATCTGGGGCAAAATAAAAAATTGATCCGGCTTCTCAAAAATGCTTATGAATCCGTCGCCGGCGATGATGGATGGGCCTATTTGGCCGCCATTGGCTCTCAACTCAACAAGCTATCCTCGGATTTTGATGCCAGAAATTATGGCTGTAAAAAATTGGGAGAATTAGTCGGAAACGTGGGGATTTTTGAAATTAAAGAAGTGCGTCACAAGAAAAATTCCCTGCTCCGCCAAGTTTACATCAAACTCAAATGACTCTCCTCTGCCTGGGGTGACAGAGGAGAGATATGGCGGTTTTCGCTCCAATGAAAAGTGTACCTCAATACAGCGAACGGCGCTATAATTACGGTCAATCTGAACAGCGTTTTGTTTCAGTCGCCGACATCGACTCCTCGATTACCTGCGATCGCATTCTCCCCGATTCTGCACCGCGACGACAGTTTCCCCGCCCGAAGCCGTTTCGGTGCCGACCTTTCCCCCCGGGCCGGCTGTCGAGCACGTCTTTAATTTCATCCAAAAGTTGGCGCACCAACTGCCATTCTTCCCCCTCGTTCCCTTCGCATTTCATCTCCCACCGCCGAACCAACTGCCGCAATTCCGTGCAGGTCCGTCCGTCGTAAATCTCATCCCCCCGATCTAAATGTTTGCCGATGTCGAGCAATTCGTCCTTGAGGGCGACGGGAACCCGGATGGTCTGGGTTTCCCCGGTTTGCCACGCGGCTTTGCGACCCGCGCCTTGCCGACGTCCACCTCTTCCGTGCATTTTTCAATTCTCCTGCAAACTTGAGTTGACGCTACCACTATAGCGCCTTTTTTGATTTCGTGTCAATATCTATTGATGAATTTTCATGGTAGCCATAGATTTTGTAACGAAATATCTATGGCTCGCGGAGCCGAGCCGATCGCCCTATTCCTCCGGCATCCAATCCGCGATCGCCTCCCACCCCTTCCCCCGTCGCAGGGCCACCGGGTCGTCCGACGTCAGATCGATGATGGTCGAAACCTGGTAATCCAAATCCGTGCCGTCATCGACGATGATATCGACTAACTTTTCCAAAGCATCAAACAATTGTATTTTGTCGTATTTTTCAGGAATTTCTGGAATCAAAGGCGAGGGTTCCTCTTCTTCCTTAATGTGGGCAGAAGTGGAAATAACCGGATTCCCAAGAGCCTCGATAATCGACAGACATACGGCATTGTCCGGGACGCGAATGCCCGTCGTCTTTCGCTTCGGAGACATCACCAATTTAGGAACCAACTTTGTCGCCGGAAGTAAGAACGTATAACTCCCCGGGATCAGTCGCTTGATAGTGCGGTAAGCCGGATCAGTGACGATCGCATAATCCGAAATATTAGACAAAGACGAACACAAAAACGTCAGCGGTTTATCATTTGAAATTTGTTTGATCTGTCTCACCCGCTGAACCGCAGACTTGACATTCAGATCGCAGCCGATCGCGTAGACGGTATCCGTGGGGTACAGCATCACCGCCCCGTCTTTGAGATCATTTTTGATCTGGTCAACGGTGCGTTTTTGAGGGGTGTCCGGATGGAGTTCGTACAAAGTAGCCATAATTCAAGCCGGTAAATTGGAACGATAAGAGTGTAATGCAAGAATTAGTCCTGGGGGGAATATTCAGAATCGGGTGGGGGCAAGCCTCTGAGCTTGCCCATTCACCACCTGGGCAACCCTGTAAGGTGGCCCCACCTGGGCAACCCTGTAAGGTGGCCCCACCTGGGCAACCCTGTAAGGT
>NZ_JAYFER010000080.1:0-1297 GCF_055795065.1 Lyngbya sp. CCY1209 | reverse complement strand
CCCACAACTGTTCATCCGCGCCGTAACCCACCATTTATTTTTTAATGCACAGTTTTAGTAGAAATAGTCCACTACTGGACTGACACATCTTAAACGGTGGGTTACGGCGGATTGCTATATTGCCTTCACAGCATAGGTTTCAGCCGCCTAACCCACCCTACTGGATCGACTACTCGGTATCGAGCATGAACCAGATATGCTGTCTCAACCCTAACTGCGATAACCCCTCGGTTCCCGACACCAACCGGTTGTGTCCCAAATGCCAAAAGCCGCTGGTGCTGCTGAGGCACCGCTACCGACCCGTGAAATCTTTGGGTCAGGGTGGGTTTGGCAAAACCTACCTGGCGATGGATAATGATAAATTCGGGGAAACGTGCGTCATCAAACAACTCGCCCCCCAAGCCGGTAGCACCGCCGCCGTCCAAAAAGCCCAGCAATTATTCGAGCAAGAAGCACGACAGCTACAAAACCTCCAACATCCGCAAATCCCCGATTTAAAAGCCTATTTTTCAGAAGGCAGCTATTTTTATTTTGTTCAAGATTTTATCGAGGGCGATAATTTATTAGGCGAATTGAAACGGGGGATATTTGATGAACAGAAAACCATCAAATTTCTCAATGAATTATTGCCGGTACTCAAATATATTCATGACCGGGGCATTGTTCACCGGGACATCAAGCCGGAAAATATGATGCGGCAGCGGTCTGACGGGCGCCTCTTTTTAATTGATTTTGGAGTTTCCAAACAATTGCAGGGAACCATTTATACGGGGACCTCTATCGGCACATTTGGTTATGCTCCCCTGGAACAGATGCAGGATGGGAAGGTTTATCCGGCCAGCGATTTATTTAGTGTGGGGGCAACTTGCTTTCATTTGTTGACGGGAATGCATCCTTGGGAAGTGTGGCGTTTAAAGGGTTATGGCTGGGTGCAAGAATGGCGGCAGCATCTCAAGAAACCGGTCAGTTCGCAATTTGGAACGGTTTTGGATAAGCTGTTGGCGTTGTATCCCGAACAGCGCTATCAGTCGGCGGTCGATGTTTTAAACGCTTTCAATGAAGAAGATACCGTTGTTGAGGTGTCCTATCGGGGATATGTCCGGCGTCTGCCCCCGAAAACGGCTGAATCGCGATCGCGACTGTCGGAAGATATCACCGTCGAAACGGAGGAGGATTTCCCCATCGCCACCTACCGAACAACCACCGCTCAACAAATGGTGATCCTCAACCGCATGGGCAAGGCCTACCCCCTGAACGTGGCCGACATCCCCGGCGGTTCGGCGCGATCGCGGGGCGT
>NZ_JAYFER010000079.1:0-248 GCF_055795065.1 Lyngbya sp. CCY1209 | reverse complement strand
GGGAACGGAAGGCGGTGAGGTGGAATCTGCCACCAACAGTCCGACCACTGCCAACCATCTATGACTAACCGAAAGGTAAACATCTGCCTTGAACCCTCGAAAAGATTAGGTATCGAAAACAGGTTGATTACGGTGCTGCTCGAATGAGCAAGTAGAAAGGTAGGGAATTTATGCAGTTACCTACACAGACCCTCAAAGTACACCGGGGGAGAGGATGAGTCTAAGGATGGAATACCCATACAGACGGA
>NZ_JAYFER010000078.1:0-773 GCF_055795065.1 Lyngbya sp. CCY1209 | reverse complement strand
ATGACAACGAGACGACTGAACTAGGAGCCGTGTGAGGTGAAAGTCTCATGCACGGTTCTGAATGGGAGGGGGAGATGATAACATCTCTCTCGACCCCTAATGGAACCGGCATCGCTGATCACGCCGCTGGTGCGATAGTAGTAGCGATCGCGATCGTAGTGGATGACCAGAATATCGATTTCTCGCAGGACTTTTAAATACTCCGCTTCTTCGGTCGTATCTCGCAGCGTCGCGTCAATGCCATCCAATTCTTTCGGCTTCTGGCCGAAGGGAGTCCCGACGATCAATTCGCAGTTGGGATGGGCCGAAACGTAAGTCGAAAGCTGTTCGACGACTTTGGCGATGGGTTTGTCGGGCCGGATCTGGCCCACCACGCCGATCTTAATTTTGGCATCGGACGGCAACCGTTCCCCCGGCTTGAGTCTCGGTTCCACCTCGCCGACGATGGGATGGGGGATGACGAAGGTTGACTCGGGGGGCAGTCGGTAGGCTTCGGGAATGACGCGATCGTCGATCTCAAAGGAAACCACCTTCAGATTTTTGAACAGCTTCAGATAGGTTCTCAGGTACATCAATCCCAGGTTTTTGATCCGGCTGGACATGGCGAACTGCTGATTGCCGTGCAAGCTGATGAAGACTTCTTTTCCCTTGGAAGCCTGCAGTGCCAGCAAAGGGAGGGTAATGGAAAAATGCTGGTTTTGACTTCTCCCCGGTCTAAAGACGCGGGGATTCTTAAGCCGTCCAAAACTGAACTCTTAAAGGCATAGTCAATG
>NZ_JAYFER010000077.1:0-4252 GCF_055795065.1 Lyngbya sp. CCY1209 | reverse complement strand
GATTCTCCACTTCTCCTCTTGACCCTGAGAGTTCCGACCTCATTTGGTATCCTGTGATACCAAACTTAGGAACATACAGACAGTTATAAGGCTGGTCAGGGGTGCGTCCCTTATATTCACCCGAGGGGGTGAAAGCCTTACCGGGAGGTTATTTCGGGCATTTCAGCCCTATTTCATTCCCGAACGAATCGCACTGCGGATGTTATATTATCGCCTCGAATTATCCCGTCATCGAACACCAAGTCCACTGGCCGACGTCCATCGGTTCCACCTTCGATCGCTTCGATGAAATTCCCGAACGGCTCGATCGCGCCATCGTCCACATCCGAGAGACGGGACAGGACAACCACTGGCAATGGCGCCAACAACGCAACGCCGAGGCGATCGCCAAAATTCTGTTTCCGGGCGAGTGCGAACCGTCTGATCAGGTTCCGACACCCGAAGCCGTCTGATATAAGCCCCGGTTAAGGCGGCTATCACGAATTGTGGTAACGATCCGATTTTCTTGACGCACTGTATAGAATATCATCTATAGTAATTCTAAAGAGAAGATAAAATCCGCAAACTCATCTGCATCCGTTGTCGGCCTTCGATCGCCAGACGACTTTTCCACTTGTCCTCAGTGCATTCAATGACTTGCCACGCCCGGAACCCAAATTCCGGGCTTCCCTTTAAGGGTTAGAGCCATTTATCCCAAATTTCAGTTATGACTGAATTCTTCCTGCAAAACATCTGGTGGATTCCCTGCTATCCCTTCCTGGGGGCTATTTTATCCGTTCCCTGGTCGCCCGGAATCATCCGCAAGACCGGCCCGAGACCGGCCGGATACATCAATATCATCATGACCCTGCTGGCCTTCGTCCACGGCTCCATCGCCTTGGGTGGAATGTGGGGTCAACCGGGTCGCGAGATCGTGATTCCCTGGCTGCAGGTAGCCGATCTCGACTTTTCCATTCCCATCGAACTCTCCGCCATCACCATCGGCGCCACCCTCGTCATCACCGGCCTCAACCTCCTGGCCCAAGTTTACGCGATCGCCTACCTGGAGATGGATTGGGGCTGGGCGAGATTTTACTGCCTGATGGCATTATTTGAAGCCGGACTCGCCGCCCTGGTGCTGTGCAACTCCCTGTTTTTCACCTATATCATCCTGGAGATCCTCACCCTCGGCACCTATTTGCTGGTGGGATTCTGGTTCAACCAGTCCCTGGTGGTGACGGGGGCGCGGGATGCGTTCCTCACCAAGCGGGTGGGGGACCTGTTCCTGCTGATGGGGGTGGTGTCCCTCTATCCCCTGGCGGGGACCTGGAACTTTACCGAACTGACGGAATGGGCGGCGACGGCGACCCTCAACCCCACCGTCGCGACGCTGCTGGGAGTGGCGCTGCTGGCCGGCCCCTTGGGGAAATGCGCCCAATTTCCGCTGCACCTGTGGCTCGACGAGGCGATGGAAGGTCCGGTGCCGAGCACAGTCCTGCGGAATGCGGTGGTCGTGGGTTCCGGTGCCTGGGTGCTGACGAAGGTGTTTCCGGTGATTGCACTGTCTCCGGTGGCGGAGTCGGTGACGGTTGCCATCGGGTTGGCGACGGCTCTCGGGGCCAGCGCCATCGCGATCGCTCAAATCGACGCGAAACGGGCGATTTCCTACTCCGTGAGCTCCTACATGGGCATGGCATTGATCGCCGTGGGGACGGGATTCACCAACACGGCTTTGCTGCTGCTGTTCACCTATTCGATGGCGATGGCCCTGCTGGTGATGACCAGCGGCGGTATCATCCTCAACAACATCACCCAGGATCTGACCCAATACGGGGGCCTGTGGTCGCGCCGCCCCATTTCCGGGATTTGCTTTCTCGTCGGGATCGCGGCGTTGGTGGGCGTCCCCCCCTTCGGGGGCTTCTGGATGCTGCTGGAACTGACCCAAAATCTCTGGCCGACGGAACCGGCGATCGCGATCGTGTTGCTGGCCGTCAACGGGTTGACCGCCTTCAGCCTGACCCGGGAATTCGGCCTCATGTTCGCCGGGACCGTCAAACAGATGACGGTGCGATCGCCCGAAGGACTCTGGGCCGGGGTGCTGCCCATGACCGTTTTGGCGGGCTTTTGCCTGCACGTCCCCCTGCTGCTGCAAGCCTGGGGACTTCTCCCAAGCTGGCAGGCCATCGACCTCACCGCCGCCGGGTTGCTGATGCTTTCCACCCTCGCCGGTGCCGGACTCAGCGTCTGGATCTACATCTTCGACGGCCTGCCCAAACCCGTGACCTTCGGCTCCCGAGCCGTTCAGGACTTCTTCGCCTACGACTTCTACACCGCCAAACTCTACCGCCTGACGATCATTTCCGCCGTGGCGGTGGTGTCCCGGATCATCGACTGGATAGACCGGTTCATCGTCGATGGCTTTGTCAATTTGGTCGGTCTGGCTACCGTCTTCAGCGGACAGAGCCTCCGATATAACGTCACCGGCCAAACCCAGTTCTACGCCCTCACCATCCTGCTCGGCATCACCCTACTGTTGAGTGTGCTCTGTTTCGGTTTGTTCTGACGATCGCCCATCACGAACTATGCTCAGTCTCCTAATTCTCATTCCCCTGGCGGGAAGCCTGCTCATCGGGTTATTGCCCTCCTCCTTCAGTTCCGCCCGCATCCGCTCCGTCGCCCTCGGGGTGACGGCACTGGTGGGGCTGTTGACCCTCAAACTCATCCTCGATTTCAATTTGGGCGACCCCGGCTTTCAATTTGAAGAATATCTGCCCTGGATTCCCCAGTTGGGTTTGTCCTACAGTTTGGGAATGGACGGCCTGTCCCTGTCCCTGATGGGGTTGAGCGCGATTTTGACCCCGATCGCGATCGCCAGCAGCCGCCCGGATACCCCCCGCCCCCGCCTCTACTACTCGATGATCTTGCTGGTGAGTGCGGCGGTCGCAGGGGCGTTTGTGGCCCAAAACCTGCTGCTGTTCGTCCTGTTCTACGAACTCGAACTCATCCCCCTCTACCTGCTGATCGGCATTTGGGGGAGCGACAAGCGGGGCTACGCGGCGATGAAGTTCCTCATCTACACCGCCCTCTCCGGGATTCTGATTTTGGCGGGATTCCTGGGGCTCACCTGGTTGAGCGGGTCGGGAAGTTTCGATTTCGATGCGATCAACACCGAAAAGATCTCCCAAATCAGCCAATTAATTTTAATCACGGTTTTGTTGATCGGTTTCGGGATCAAAATTCCCCTGGTCCCCCTGCACACCTGGCTCCCCGACGCCTACGTCGAATCCTCCGCCCCGGTGACGATCCTCCTGGGGGGTCTGTTGGCGAAGTTGGGAACTTATGGCCTGGTGCGGTTCTGCCTGCAACTGTTCCCGGACACCTGGCAACTGATCGGCCCCGGATTGTCGATTATCGGCGTGATTAGCGTCATGTACGGCGCCCTGACCGCGATCGCACAACAGGACATCAAACGGATGGTCGCCTACAGTTCCATCGGCCACATGGGTTATATCATCGTCGCCACGGCGGCGGGCACGGAAGTTAGCCTGATCGGGGCGATTTCCCAAATGGTCGCCCACGGCTTGATTTTGGCGATCCTGTTCCACCTGGTCGGCGTGGTGGAAACCAAAGTCGGCACCCGCGAGTTAAAATTACTCAACGGCCTGATGAACCCCATCCGCGGCTTGCCCCTCATCAGCGCGCTGCTGATCGCGGCGGGAATGGCAAGTGCCGGAATTCCCGGTTTGGTGGGCTTCGTGGCGGAATTTCTGGTGTTTCAAGGCACGTTTGTGGTCTTCCCGGTTCAGAGTTTGCTCTGTATCATCGCCTCCGGTCTGACGGCGGTTTACTTCGTCATCCTGCTCAACCGCACCTGTTTCGGGCGACTCGACAACAATTTGGCCTACTATCCCAAAGTCTCCCTCTCGGAACGGGCGCCCGCCCTGGTTTTGGCCGCGTTGATTTTGTTCCTCGGCGTGCAACCGAGTTGGCTGCTGCGGTGGAGTTCCCCGACGGCGAAACAGATGGCGTTGGAGTTGAATGGAATTCGCGTTCAACAGGTCGCCAATCGGCTGTGATCGATCCCCCATTATCCCCCCTTACCAAAGCAGGGCCGTTTCATTCTCCCCAGAAAAATGGCAAGGGGAGCGGAGGGAGCGACCGGGAGCGGAGGGAGAAGAGAGAGATTTTTCGGAATCAAAAGGTATTTTTAACCGGAAAAAATCCTTGCTCCTGTCTCCCATCAACGGTTTTCATTGTCGCCCTCGACAATTTT
>NZ_JAYFER010000076.1:0-251 GCF_055795065.1 Lyngbya sp. CCY1209 | reverse complement strand
ATGGTCGGTCTCCAATTGGTCTTCGATGGTGAAGTGCTGTCCGCACCATTTGCATTTGCCTTTCTGGTCTTTTAGCATTCGGGCTTCTTGGTTTGGGATTTCTGGTGATTTCCCTCTCCTCGTTGCCCAATAAACCCAATTTCCGTCATACGTTGATGCGTTTGGTCTAACCAATGTGTGGTAGACAATGGGAGTCCAGGCGTGTTTTTGGAGTCGTAGACCATCCTTAGTTTGGAATATCCACTTATCCT
>NZ_JAYFER010000075.1:0-268 GCF_055795065.1 Lyngbya sp. CCY1209 | reverse complement strand
AGGGCTGATTGAAGAATATTGATAGCGGCATTTTCATCCCTGTCTGCTTCAGAACCGCAGTGAGGACATTTATGAGTTCTGGTGCTTAAAGTTTTAATGACTTTTTGACCGCAGTTTGAGCAGTTCTGAGAAGTATTTTTAGGTTCAACTGCGATAACTGGAACTCCATAAATGCTGCCAAAATATTCCAACCATTTCCTGAATTTATACCAAGCAGCATCACTAATTGATTGGGCTAAATGATGGTTTTTTACCATGTTACGCACTT
>NZ_JAYFER010000074.1:0-4074 GCF_055795065.1 Lyngbya sp. CCY1209 | reverse complement strand
TATTCGGGCTTCAAGTTCCGTCACAGAGGGTTTTAGACCCCAGTTTGCAGATCAGGGAGACGAACGATGGACCGTCACAAAAATGAAGAAATTGTTAAGCGAGTTGGACAACTGGTGGAGGAGAGAACAGGCCGATCGCTCACACCCATTCAAATCGGCATTCTGCGAGAATCCTTGAAGGGAAACGGATATGTGAAGATGGCAAGAACCCTCGATCGCAGTGCAGATAGCCTCAGAAAGGAAGCGGCTAAACTCTGGAAATTACTCGGCTCGGTCCTCGGGCAACCTGTCACCAAACCCCGCCTCAGAGAGGTGTTGGAATCGTCGCTTTTTTCCCTGTCTCCCCCAACGGATATTGAGGTGGACTGGCCTGAGGCACCGGATGTGCGGTTTTTTCTGGGTAGAAAAGATGATTTGACTACCCTGCGGCAGTGGATTACAATCGATCGCTGTCGTTTAATTCCCATTGTCGGACTGCCGGGAAAAGGGAAAACCAGTCTGGCGGTTAAATTGACTCAGCAACTCGGCTATAATTTTCAGGGGATAATTGGCCGATCGCTTCTCAATGCCCCACCTGTCGAAGATATCATCCGAGACTGGATTCAGTTTATCTCCCACCAGCAAAACACCGACTTGCCGGACACCCTTCACGAACAGATTTCTCTGGTTATCTCGTACTTGCAACAAAATCGGTATTTATTGATTCTCGATAACTTTGAAACCCTCCTCACCCAAGGAATTCCGGAGATCAAGTATAAATCCGGTTATGAAAATTATCATCAACTTTTGGATAAAATCGCCCAAGTCAACCATCAAAGTTGTTTGCTGCTCACCAGCAGGGCTAAAATCGGTCATTTGGAAACCCTCTCCGGCAACCATCAACCCGTGCGGTTTTTCCAGTTAAAAGGGTTGACGGTTGATGAGGGCAAACGGTTATTTGAAGAAAAGGGACAATTTTCGGCAACTGAAGCCGAATGGAGGCGACTGATTGACACTTATAAAGGCAATCCTTTGGCACTCAAGTTGGCGGCTTCCCACATTCAAGATTCGTTTTCGGGCAATATCGGTCAATTTTTGCAATTCAATAAATTCTGTTTTCGAGATCTCCAGGAACACATCCTCGACTGGCATTTTCAGGTTTCCTCCCCGGAAGAACATCGGGTTTTATTTTGGTTGGCGATACACCGAGAACCCGTTTCGGTCCTGGAATTGAAAGATCATGTGGTTGGCGATATCTCCCAACAACATTTGTCGGACTGTTTGCAGTCCCTGCGGCGGCGAATGCTGATCGAACATACGGACGACAGGCAGCGGTTTACCCTGCAACCGGCGTTGATGGAATATGTCACGGAGAAGTTGATCGAAAGTGTGGCGGAAGAAATTGTTGCCGGGGAGTTTAATTTATTTAGAACTCACGGGTTGAGGCTGGCGAAGGCGAAGGATTACATTCAATCCAGTCAGGTGAGGGTGATTGTCGATCCCGTCATTGCGGCTGTATCGGAAAAATTGCAAATTCTACCGGCACGGCTACCCGATTATTTTACAGCTTTGGTTGCTAAAAGTCAACAAAAATATGCCTTTTCTCCCGGTTATATCGGGGGCAATTTGATTCATCTTTTGTGTCAGTTGGATGTCAATTTGGACGGTTATGATTTTTCTAAATTGGCGATTTGGCAGGCTAACTTACAAGGCATCAGTCTCCGAGATGTGAATTTTTCGGGTTGCGATTTTAAAAATACTGTTTTTACTCAATTTTTCGGCGGGGTTCATGCCCTCGATTTTTCTCCGGATGGAGGATTTTTGGCGACGGGAGATTCCGAGGGGATGATTCGATTGGTTAACTTGGACACGGGACAGCCGGAATTGACGTTTGGGAAACATCGATGGTGGGTGGTGTCTCTGGTTTATAGTCCCGATGGTGAAAAGTTGGTGAGTAGCAGTTTGGATTATACGGTCAAAATTTGGAATGCCAGAAACGGTCAATTGTTGTACACTTTGCAGGGACACGAGGGGTGGGTTTGGTCGGTTGCTTACCATCCTATTCTACCATTAATTGCCAGCGGATGCAACGATCGCACCATAAAATTTTGGGATGCCAATAGCGGTAAACTGTTGCAAACCATAACGGGTCATGACGGGTGGGTTTTGGGTGTGGCTTTTAGTCCGGACGGTCGAATTTTGGCCAGCGGCAGTTCAGATCGGACGATCAAACTTTGGGATGTGAAAACGGGTCAAGTGCTGCAAACTATCTGGGGCAGTCGAAATGCGATTTGGTGCGTCCAGTTTAGCCCGAATGGGGACAAAATTGCCAGTTGTGGCTTTGAAAAAATTATCAGAGTTTGGGATGTGGAAACGGGCAAATGCGATCGCACTTTGTCGGGACACGAGAAGGAAATCAAGGTGTTGGCTTGGAGCCCCGACGGTCAAAGTTTGGCGAGTGGGGGGTTCGATGCCCAGGTCCGATTTTGGGCGATCGCAAAGGGGAGATGTCGGGCGGCTTCCAAACAGTATAAAACCGGCATTCGGACTTTGGCATTCAGTCCCGACAATCAGACGGTGGCGACGGGAGATAATGACCAAATTATCAAACTTTGGAATAGTAAAAACGGCAAATGTATGCAAACCCTGCGGGGACATACCAACTGGGTTTGGTCGTTGGCGGTGAGTCCGGACGGGGAATTTTTAGCCAGCAGTCATTTGGATCACAAAGTGAGACTTTGGAATCCGAAAACGGGGGATTGTTTGCAAACATTAACCGGACATACGGCCTGGGTTTGGTCGGTGGCGTTCAGTCCCGATGGCAAGACGGTGGCGAGTAGCGGGGACGATGAAACCATCCGACTTTGGGATGTGGAGACGGGGGATGCTTGGGAACCGTTGCGGTATCACACGGAGGATTATCAAGGGGGAATTTGGACGATTTCATTCAGCCGCGACGGTTTGTATTTGGCGAGTGGGGGGCAGGATTCGACGGTGAAGATTTGGGATTTGCAAACGGGCGATTTGGCGATGGTTTTGCCGGGACATGAAGCTTGGATTTGGTCGGTGGCGTTTCATCCCCTGAAGGATGAGATATTGGCGAGTGCGAGTGATGATAAAACGATTAAAATTTGGAATTTGAAAACGGGGGATTGTTTGCAAACGTTTCGGGGGCATAAAAATAGTATTCGCGCGATCGCATTCAGTCGCGACAGCCGCTTTTTGCTGAGTGGAAGTGAAGATGAAACGGTGAAAATTTGGGATTTGAAAGATGGCGATTGTCGGCGGAGTTTGTCCGGACATGAAGGCCGGATTTGGTCGGTGGATTGGAGTGCGGATGGTCGGGTGGTGGGCAGTGGCGGGGATGATGCGACGTTCAAGTTATGGGATGTGAAAACGGGGGACTGTTTGCATACCATTGACGAACATCAAAATACGGTGACTTCAGTGATGTTTGACCGGAAATTGCCCCGGGTGATGACGGGGAGTTCGGATGGGACGCTGAAGTTTTGGCATGGGGAGACGGGCCGCTGTTTGAGGAGTGTCAAGATTCCCAATATTTACTTGAATATGAACATCGAAAACGCCACGGGTTTGATCGACGCTCAAATTGAGAATTTGCAGGGGTTGGGTGCGATCGCGGATGAAGGGTAATATCTGATAATAATTCAACTCGACCTACTACTCCCTCCGAATTTACCCGCCTTGAAATTCATTTCAAGGCTGATAGCAAAAGTCCACTCAAGTGGACTCGGCCGGAACAATTGTATGCTGATTACCTGGGCGGTTTATATCAGATTTGATATGAATTCAACTCGACCTACTACTCCCTCCGAATTGACCCGCCTTGAAATGAATTTCAAGGCTGATAGCAAAAGTCCACTCAAGTGGACTCGGCCGGAAAAATTGTGTTCTGGGCCGTTTTTTTCACGCCAACTCCCCAATCATCTTGAGATGATTTTGGCTATTAGCTTGGGAATTGATTCCCAAGCGGTTTCAATATTTAAACCGGCATTTTAGTTCTGGCAGTCGGGTGCGATCGCGGATAATTGAGAGGGATAGAAACCGGGTTTCTCTGAACATTTCGGGTGGGGG
>NZ_JAYFER010000073.1:0-474 GCF_055795065.1 Lyngbya sp. CCY1209 | reverse complement strand
GATGTGACCAGAAGCTAATGCTTGGATGTAATGTTCGAGATATGCAGACGGGTCACGGTTCAGACGTAAGATGGAGATTCAAGTAGTGGTAATGACGAGTTCTAGTCAATCCAAAGGTTTCGGTAAGCCGAAATTGGCGGACACTAAGAGTGTATGGAAGACTGTCAACTGGACGAAAGTTCAGCGGATGGTTTTCAAGCTACAAAAGCGTATCTATCAAGCGACTCAATCGGGACAGAATGCAAAAGCCAGAAGGTTGCAGAAACTCCTTTTGAAGTCATACTATGCAAGGCTCTTAGCGGTAAGGCGTGTAACCCAAGATAACCAAGGCAAGAAAACAGCCGGAGTGGATGGAGTGATAGCTATATCCCCGAAACAAAGGTTCACCCTTGTTGAAGAAATCAAAGGAAACTTCAAAGCCAAGCCATTACGGAGAGTTTGGATACCAAAACCCGGACGGGATGAAAAACGCCC
>NZ_JAYFER010000072.1:0-314 GCF_055795065.1 Lyngbya sp. CCY1209 | reverse complement strand
AAGATTGCCATCTCCGATTGGTTAAAGCCCATTGGACTCCAACTCAAGCCGGAAAAGACAAGAATCTGTCACACACTTCAAGAAATAGAAGTAAATGGAAAAATGGTCGCACCCGGTTTTGATTTTCTAGGGTTCAATATTAGGCAATATCCTGCAGGTAAACACGTATCCGGAAAAAGTGGGGGAAAGGTCAGTAGATTACTAGGTTTCGTAACCCACGCCAAACCGGACAAGGAAGCAATCAAAGCCCACATTGAAAAGGTAAAAGAGGTGATTAAAAATCACAAAACTGCACCTCAAGCCGCCCTGATTAA
>NZ_JAYFER010000071.1:0-2081 GCF_055795065.1 Lyngbya sp. CCY1209 | reverse complement strand
GAAACATCGATGTAAAGGTCATTTCAGTTTCCTATTGCCTGTTGCCTATTGCCTATTGCCCTCTAGCAGCGCTTTAAGCGGATTTGATATGACAATCAAAAATCCCCCTCATTGGAAAAGGGGGATTTGGAAAGGAAGTCGCCGATCGCTCTTTTTTAGAAGATCAGAAAATCGTCATCGAGCAAATTTGTAACCCCGGTGACACCTTCGAGTTTTGCCAGAATTTGGGAATCATCCCCGCCGGTATTATCTCCGTTGCCGTCATAAATCAGGTAAGTATCGCTACCGTCATCGTAGGCGAACAGATTTTGCGTTCCGCCCAAAACATTGGAAGAAATATCAGTTTGAACGGGGAGGAGAATATTATCCGTCGTGGCGACCAAACTGCCGGAAATTGCGATCGCATCTCCATCGGCGACACCCAGACCTTCAAAGTCCGCGATCGTATCATAGAAACCCTCACCAATTTGGGCATCAATACTGGTGGTCGCATCGGCGTTAAATGCCGTTCCGCCACCGTCGTCGGCACTTTCATAGTGAAAGATATTGTTGTCATTTCCGCCGACGAGTGAATCGGAACCCAAACCGCCGACAATGCTATCGTTACCGTCATCACCTCGCAAGGTATCGTTACCCCCGAAACCGACGAGGGTATCATTTCCCCCCCGACCCCGGAGATTATCACCAAAATCGGCCCCCTCAATGCTTTCAGCCTCATCAGTGGGTTCAGACAGCAACTCCACAGAAATGGTCGCCGTCGCCGTCTCGCCATTACCATCCGTGATGGTATAGGAAAACTCATCAGTACCCGCATCGCTTGAAAGGCGGGTGTAATTAACTTGGTTGCCTGCCTGGGTGATGAGTCCACTCGTCCCCTCAGTATTCAGGTCTGTGAGGGTGAGAATATCCCCATCTGGATCGCTATCATTGTCAACGGGGTTAATGGGGAACTGAGAGGAATTGTTGACGCGGATGGGACTCTCATCCACGGCGATGGGTGGCTCGTTAACAGAGATAACAGTAATTGTTGTGGTCGCCACATCGCTATCATCCGTGCCATCATTAATGACAACTTCTATGCGACGATCCGTTTCATCCGGTTTGATGGAACTATTGTTGTAAACCACCTGGCCGATCGCGGTTTGGTAATCCGCCAGAGACGCGCTCCCCGTCAGAGTCAAAATTCCCGTATCCGGGTCGTAAGAACTCGCCGTAATCCCGTCGGGGAGATCTCCACTCACCGAAAGACTTTCTTCCTCGTCGAAGGGATTGGTCAGGGTGATGGTGGCCGAAGCAATGGTGGTGTTGTCCGGATCTGCGATCGAGATATCGCCGGCATCCGCCACCGCGAGATTTGCATCCCCTTCGGTGAAGGTGGCTTGGTAATTGTTGCCACCCGCGCCGCTGCTGTTGTCGGCATCGAGATCCAGCAGTGGCGGATCATTCACCGCCACAATACTGATGGTACTAATTGCCGCCGGATCGCTGCTGTCCGTCCCGTCGCTGGCGGTCACTGCGATCAGGCGATCGCCGGTGGCGGGATTCTCGGAACTGTTGCTGTACGTCACCGTCCCCAAAACCTGTTCGTACAAATCGGGAGACGTTTCCCCGGTCAGGGTCAGCACCCCGGTCGCCGAGTCGTAGCTGGCTTCAATTCCGCTATCCCCCGTATCGACCGCGAGCACCTCATCTTCTCCGTCCGAGAGATTGGTGATAGTGACACTCGCCCCGGTCAGGCTGGCATTATCTGTATCGGTAATCGTAATTAGAGCGGCATCGGCGATCGCGACGGCATCCCCATTTTCGGTAAATGTAGCACTCGCATCGAGTCCCGCCGCATCCCCGTTGAGATCCACCACCGGCGGGTTGTTCACCCCGGCTACAGTAATACTGACGGTGGCGGTCGCCGTGACATCGTTATCATCTGCGATCGTGTAATTGAAAGTATCCGTCACCGTTTCCCCGGCGGTCAAAGCCTCAAAAGCCGCCACACCCGTGGGGTCATAGGTATAGCTACCATCATCATTGACCGTCACCGCAGCCCCCCGGGTGCTGGGTGTCTGAAAACCCGTCACCGTCAG
>NZ_JAYFER010000070.1:0-242 GCF_055795065.1 Lyngbya sp. CCY1209 | reverse complement strand
ATCCAAATACAAACAACGCCTCTCTGTGTCCTCTGTGCCTCTGTGGTTCCCTCTCCCCTCCTCTCCTCCCTCCAACGAACGCCATTTTAATCCCATAATTTCTAGTCTAATATAAAAGATGCGATCGCGTCAATTGAGTGGTCAGTCCCAAAAGCGCTAAAGCGTCACAACGAACTAACATCCAAATACAAACAACGCCTCTCTGTGTCCTCTGTGCCTCTGTGGTTCCCTCTCCCCTCCTC
>NZ_JAYFER010000069.1:0-324 GCF_055795065.1 Lyngbya sp. CCY1209 | reverse complement strand
TTTGCGCTTCTGCTTGGCAACCCGTCTCAGCTTCTCAAGTCGTCCTGCCTCAATCCTGACACTTAATCTTAATTTCATGCGACTAGCTATCCACTGGCTACCTCAATTAGGGGTCGAGAGAGATGTCGCCATCTCCCCCTCCCATTCTCCAAGCGTGCATGAGACTTTCACCTCACACGGCTCCTAGTTCAGCCGTCTCGTTGTCATGAGTACGACCTTTGCCTTGACTACCCCGAACGAATCGCACACAGGCTATTATAATAGCATGAAGACGCTCAAATTCAAGTTGTACGACCACAAGCGAAATCGTCACCTGAAGCGCAT
>NZ_JAYFER010000068.1:0-4270 GCF_055795065.1 Lyngbya sp. CCY1209 | reverse complement strand
ATTGGGGGGAGAATTGGGGGGAGAATTGGGGGGAGAATTGGGGGGAGAATTGGGGGGAGCCAGAGGAGGCAACGCTAGAAACTTCAACGGGGACTTTCTGATTCCCCCCTTTCCAAGGGGGGTTAGGGGGGATCTTTTCCGGCTGTGCCTCATTATCGCGCAAAGTGCTGTATATAAACAGCCCCGGGGAACAATAATTCCCCGGGGCTGTTTCATGACCGTTTGAGGGGTAATACTCCTCACCCAAAATGTCGCGATCGCAAAATTTATCATCATATCCGATTGGAGCTTCACAAACAATGGGGTTTTGTAAAGTTTGGCGGGTTTCGATGTAAAGATTGGGTGAAGTTTTCCCCCCGCTCCGCACCCATGACCCCGCGATCGTAAAAATTTTCATCTTATCCGATTGGAGCTTCACAAACAATGGGGTTTTGTAAAGTTTGGAGAGCTTTTATTTTCTTTTAACCCGAATTACATCAGTTTTTGATATTAAGCCTCCAATTCTATGGACTTCCGAAGGCCAACACTTAGTCTATTTTCAATAAATCACGAAATATAATTTTTCCTACAACCGCCACCTGATAGATACTTTCGACCTTCTTCAAAGCGACTTTGACCGACGTTTCCTTCGTCGGCACCCGCCTGCGGGGGACGAACTTTGAAGAAACCAACTGGTTGAATGTCAACGCCAGCGGCGCCAACTTCCGCCCCAGCGCCAACTTCCCCACCACCAGCCTCTTCAAAGCGACATTAGAAAATGTCAACCTCAGCGGCGCCAACCTGCGGGAAGTCAATTTATCCGAGATCAGCACCAACGGCATCAACCTGTCCAATGCTTTATTGCAGGATGCCAACTTATTCAAAGCTGAAATCTCCGGAGAACAGTCCAACCGCCCCGACCTGAGCGGAGCCAACTTCACGGGAGCCGACCTGCTCGAAGCCAACCTGAAAGCCGCGGATTTAACAAATACCAACTTCACGAATGCCAACCTGCAACTGGTATCTCTCGAAGGAACTCTCATGGTCGGCACCAATTTCACCGGCGCCAATTTCGCGGGAGCCAGCCTCACCGATATCACCCTGAGTAATGCCATCTTCGACGGCGCCAACTTGGCGGGGGTCAACGTGACGGATGTCGATCCCGCGACCGCCGACATCAACACCAATGCCAGCTTCGTCGGGGCCAATCTGACCAACTTCAGCGCGGAAGACCTCAACCTGGGGGGAGCCGTCTTCACCAACGCCCAACTGGCCGGCGCGTCGTTTGCCGACACTTTCCTCGGAAATGCCAATTTCGCGGGCGTATTCGCAGAGGGTATTTTCCTCGAAGGTGCAGACCTGAGCAACGCCAACTTCACCGGAGCCGACCTCAGCGGCGCGAATCTCAACGGAGCCGACCTCAGCGGTGCCGACTTGAGCGGTGCCCAACTCGACGGCGCGAATCTGGTGGGCGCGATTCTCACCGGTGCCCAACTCGACGGCGTCATTTTAGATAACGCCTTCGCCGAGAAAACCGACCTGTCCGGCGTCAACCTGACCGGGGCCAGCTTGGTGGGTGCCAACCTGAAAGAAGTGGTTGCGGTCGGCAGCAATTTCCAGGATGCCAACCTCAGCGGCGCCAACCTGGAAGTCGCCATCCTCACCAACGCCGACTTCGGCGACGGACCCGACGCCGCCGATACCCTCGGGGCGGATTTGAGCAACGCCAACCTCACCAAAGCCGACCTGACCGGGGCGGATTTGGAGGGGGCGAATTTGAACGGTGCAATCCTGACGGATGTTATCGGCCTGAGCGGAGGTTCCGGCGGTGGCGGGGCGACTTCCACATCTGGCAACGACTCTCTCACCGGCGGCGATGGCAGCGACACCATCGACGGCGGCGCCGGGAACGATACCATCAACGGTGCCGGAGGGGCCGACAGCCTCTTGGGTGGCGCCGATGCGGATACTATCTACGGAGATTTGGGCGTCGCCGAAAGCTTGTCCGGCAACGATACCATCGACGGCGGGGACGGAAATGACCTTCTCGACGGCAACTTCGGGGCGGATGTGATTTCCGGCGGCGTCGGGTTCGACATCCTCTTCGGCGGCGCGACGGGAGGAAGCGAAACCGCCGCCGACACGCTCACCGGCGGTGCGGATGCCGACCTGTTCCGGTTGGAAGCCACGGGCTTTTTAGTCGAACCGGTGGAGCCTTCATTCCCGCCGGCCCCCGCTCCCATCGAACCGTCTGGGGACATCATCACGGATTTCTTGGATGGGACTGACTTGCTCGAATATGAGTTTGCCACCGGTGTTGTCGATCTCAATGAATTGATGATCACGGGTAACGGTACGTCCCAGGTGACGATCGCCGTATTGAATGACGGTTCTGTGGAGGGATTGCCCGACTACACCGAAACCGTCGCCGTTTTGAACGGTGCGGGCGGCTCGGCTATCACCATTGCCGAGGATGATTTCTTGCTGTAAAAATCCCCGGATCGATTGATAGATCGGTCATCTTGAGATCGAGGTTGCGATCGCCCGGACATTGGAAGTCTGGGGCGATCGCTCTCTCATGAATGGGATCGAAAAAGTATCGGCAGTTACGATAGGACAGGCCGACCGTTCTTTCCAGCTCATTGATATAGCAATCGGGAACTATTGGCAAATAGTCGCGCCCCCGAACCCTTGCCGAAGTCAGAAATGACGGCGCGACATTCTCAAGGCTCCTTGCGGTTCGGATTCCCGGCCCCACCTTTCGTCAACCCATCACACTCTCTCTCAGAGGAGGTTTCAGCGTTTTTGCGGGCGGTTTTCTTTCGAGATTGAATGGAAACGTGAAATAGAGGAACGTGGTGACACGACGGCTATCTCGGGTATCGGCGGTCAATAAGTTAAGAATTTTGACCCGATCTTAAAGATATTTTAAAAGCGATCGGGTCGCTCATATAATTGAGCATCCGGTGTTATAAAATGGCGGAGTCGCCCGAGTCGATTATTGAGGCTTCGAGTTGATATCAAGTCCCGAAGGACACCGACGATGTCAGTCCAGTCCGAATCTCAGTGTACTGGGGTTTGACCGGATTGACGGTGCAGGGTTGCTTTGGGGCGATCGAGCGGACTGGATAGGATTCAAAAATATTAAGTTTGAAAACTTTTATAAGGAGGAATGAAAAATGGAGGAAAGCGGTAATTTGGCGTTTTTGACGCCCAGCTTTTTTGGCGATTTTGAACAATGTCGATTGCTCAACGAAAGCTTGGCGAGGTTCGTGAAAGATGACTACCACCACTACATTGTGGTGGATGCTGCCGACTATTCCTTGTTCAAGGTACTCGACAGTTCCCATACAACTGTACTGACGAAAGAAGATGTATTGCCATCCTGGGTCAGCCGATTTCGCTTCAAAGTTCCTCGCAAGAACCGCTACTTTCGATTGAGCTGGAAATCCCGCCCCATTCGGGGTTGGATTGCCCAACAAATGGCGAAGTTGCAGGTCTGTGTACAATTGAAGCAAAGCACAGTTATTATCGTTGACTCGGATGTATTTGTTTGCCGGGATTTCGCGCTTTCAGATATCATGCAGGATGGAAAAGTTCCGCTTTATCTGAAACCCAACGTGATTTTTGCTGAAGAGTTACCGATGCATATTGAGTGGTTCAAAACCGCCAATTCAATTTTGGGGTTGCCAGAGCGAGAATTGCCCGGACCGGACTTTATTTCTCCGTTTACCTGCTGGAAGCCCGATATATTGCAGCAAATGCGGACTCAGATTGAGAAGACCTGCGAACAGGACTGGATGGTTGTGATTGCCCGCAACTGGAACTTTTGTGAGCCGGTGGTTTACGGGACTTATTTAGAGTATACCGGTCCGGATAAATGTGGGCATTGGGCGACGGATAAACCGCTGTCCTATAGCTGGTGGAACCCCACAGCGATCGGAACTGAAGAGATGCAAGAATTTCTTCAGAAGATCCCCGACCAATGCTATGCCGTGAACATTCAGTCCAAGGCAGAATTCTCGATCGATACCTACAAGCACCTGGTGAAGTCATTCTTCTAAACTATGCCTGGGTGAAAGGAGTAGGGACGATTTGTTTTCTTGCCCCTACAATGGCTCTCTTTGACCCTCGGGAAAATTTACCTTGACCCTTGCTCCCTCCCTCCCTACACCTGATTAAGAGAGTCTGTCTGGTAAATAACTGGATCGGATCACCCAGCGCTGTATCTCGCCCCCAAACCCCCAATTCTGGGGGCTTTTTCCCGGCACCCAGCGCTGTATCTCGCCCC
>NZ_JAYFER010000067.1:0-599 GCF_055795065.1 Lyngbya sp. CCY1209 | reverse complement strand
GAACTGGTTGAGTTCAAACAGGGTCATCGCCCCGGCCCACAGGACGATCAGTCCGGCGTGGGCGACGTGGGCCCCCAAAAGTCGGCCGGAAAGGTCGGTCAGACGGGCATTTCCGGCCCGAAATGGAATGTCGGTGTTGATATTATCGGTGGCAACTGCCATCGAAATCCTCCTTGGTGAATGTTGAGTTTTGGCACGACGAGGGTCGTCAAGGTTTGACGGGTGAAAATGCGATCGAAGCTATAACAGTGGTCTATTTGGTGCGATACGGTTCGATCCGCCATTATCCCCCTGATCCCCCCCCCGCCCCCATCCCCCCCAGCCCCCCTTTGAAAGGGGGGAGTAAGGGGGGAGCCAGAGGATGCTCCGCTTTGATTAATCCGGGGACTTAAAGTCGATCTGTGTACCTCACTGACTTGAAAATTGCTGTAATAGCTGACCGCTATGGCGGTTGTGGGGGCAACCTTATAGGGTTGCCGGTAGAGGCAACCGTGGGGGCAACCTTATAGGGTTGCCGGTGAGGACAACCGTGGGGGCAACCTTATAGGGTTGCCGGTAAAGACAACCGTGGGGGCAACCTTATAGGGTTGCCGGTAAAG
>NZ_JAYFER010000066.1:0-3552 GCF_055795065.1 Lyngbya sp. CCY1209 | reverse complement strand
GGGGGGGGATGAGGGGGGGCGGGCAAAAATTACGATCGCCTATTCTCCGTAGCTTCCCTCCGTCACCTTGCCGCGAAACACGACATATTGATAAATGTTGTAGAACAACATCACCGGAATTAACGCTCCCACAAAAATGATCATCACCACCATCGAACTCGGGTCAGCCGCCGCTTGATAAATGGTAATTGAGGGAGGAATGATGTAAGGAAACACCACCATCGCCAGTCCGATAAACGTCAACACGAAAATCAGAATTGTCCAGACAAATGGTGTTCTTTCTTCTTCGCGATCGATACTCCGCAGCAATAACCCGATCAGGACGACACCCAAAATTGGAATCAGGGCGAAGAGATAAACGAGGGGTTCAGAAAAGAGGCGATCGCGGGCGGATTCGTAAAAAATCGGCGTGACAATTGTAATCAAAATTGCGCCGATAAGGGTTGTAATTGATGCAATTTTTGCGGTTCTATAATGAGTCTTTTGCAAATCGCCCTCCGTCTTCCAAATCAAATAGGTGGAACCGATCAAAACGTATCCCTGAATCAGCGTCAGTGCCACCACCACGGAGGGGAGACTGAACCAATCCCAAGTCGTTCCGATAAAGTGTCCCGCCGCGTCAACTTGAATCCCTTCCAGAACGCCGCCGAGGGAAAATCCCTGGCCCAAAGCCGCCAAAAAACTGCCCACACCGAAGGACAAATTCCAAAAGAATTTTCGGTTCGCCTGTTCCCGAAACTCAAACGCAACCGCCCGAAAAATGAAGCCGAAAATCATAATAAAAATCGGCACATAGAGGGCATTTAAAATGGTCGCGTAAGCGAGGGGGAAGGCGCCGAAAAGGCTGCCCCCCATCAGCACCAACCAGGTTTCATTAGCATCCCAAATATTGCTCAAACTCGTCATCAAAATACTGCGACGTTCTTCGCTTGAGGAAGTCAAAGATAAAATCCCAACTCCCAGATCGAAGCCATCCAGCATCACATAAAGAAACAGAAATAATGCCAAAATTCCGAACCAAACCTGGGGGAGTAAATAACTCAGTGTTTCCATCACAAATCCTCATTATCATGTATTCGAGTAGTACAAGCTTCTAGCTTGTCAGAAAACCTGTACTACTGCTGTCACAGACAGGATGTCTGTGCTACTGCTATTGTTGAGCTTCTGCGGGCCGTTCGTCCGGGGCAAATTGACCGGGGGTTGTATCGACGGCGGGGCGATCGCTTTCTCCCGGAATGGGCAAGTCTAATTTCGGACCCCGGCGGATGATGCGACTGCCAAAATAAAGGGCGGCAAAAAACAGCACCGTATAAACTGTTGCGAAGCCTATCAGGGTCGTCAATACGTTTTCCGGAGGCAAATTAGAAGCCGCATCGACGGTGCGAATTTCATTGTAAACCGTCCAGGGTTGCCGGCCCACGCAGCGAACGGTCCAACCGGCTTCCACGGCAATATATCCCAAAGGTGCGGATAAAATCCAACCCCACATCAACCAACCCTGTTGCGCGATATTTTCCGGTGAGAATTTACCCCGCAACCACTGGAGGACGCTGACGGCGACCAGGGCGACCAAAAAGAAACCGATTCCGACCATAATTCGGAAGGAGTAATAAATCAACCCCAGCATTTTGGGACGATTTTCCGGCGACCATTCTTTCAACCCCAAAACGGGTTCCGACAAGTCTTTTTTCAATTCGAGGATATATCCCAAACCATTGGGGATGCTGATTTCCCAATCGTTTTTTTCGGCTTCTTCGTTGGGAATCGCCAGCAAACTCCAGGCGGCGGGTTGTCCGGCGGGGACGGTTTCCCACTGGGCTTCCATCGCCGCCAATTTTGTGGGTTGATAGTGGTAAACCTGTTCGCCACTCAGGTGGCCGACATAAATTTGCATCGGGGCCACGGCGATCGCGGCGATCAGGGCAATTTTCAGGGATTTGGAGAAGAATTCATGGTGGCGTTTTTTGAGGATATACCAGGCACTGATCCCGCCGATCACGAACAGCGAAGTCTCCAAAGTCGCGAAGAACATATGGAGAAAACTGTTGAGCGTGAAGGGATTAAAAATGGCTTTAAAATAGTCGAGGACGACAAATTTTCCATCGACCATTTCCACTCCGGCGGGGGTTTGCAGCCAGGAGTTTGCCGACAAAATCCAAAAGGTGGAAAGGTTGGCACCGAAGGCGACAAGAATTGTGGCAATATAGTGAATAACGGGATTGACGCGCTCCCAACCAAACACCATAATTCCCAAAAAGGCGGCTTCTAACATGAAAGCCCAGGACGCCTCGAAACCGATCACGCTTCCGAAGAAATTTCCGATCGCCTCCGATAGGGGCGCCCAGTTGGTTCCAAATTGAAATTCCATCGGGATGCCGCTGGCGACGCCGATGCCGAAATTGAGGACGTAAAATTTCGCCCAAAAGCGGGCGTGGTAGTAGTATTGAGGGTTGCGAGTTTTCAGCCACAACCCCTCGATAATGACCAGATAAATGCCCAGTCCGGTGGTGAGGACGGGCCACAACATATGAAAAATGGCGGTCAGCGCAAATTGCATTCGCGACAGTGCCACGGTGTTGGACAGTAAATCCACGCTTATCTCTCCGTATGAACAATATCCGCGAAATCCTCCCCAAAACAGGGGAAGTTGAGGTTTGAGGAGCGATCGCCCCTTTCAGAACCGCTCTCTATTATTGTGCAATTTGAGCCGAAAATGCCAGGTTGGATTTTTGGGTATAAAGTTATACAATTTTGGGTGCGATCGCGGGTGTGGGGGAATAAATCCGCAGATTTCGCAGATTTTCGCAGATTTTTAGATTAGATGGTGATGGGATGGTAAGATTGGGGGGGATGATTGCAGAAAAATTAAGAGAGAGAAATGGATGGGGACGATCACAGAGGAAGAGATCCGCAGACTTATGCCATTATTGGGGCGGCGATGGCGGTTCATGGGGAGTTGGGTTATGGGTTTTTGGAGGGGGTTTATCAGGGAGCTTTGGAATGGGAGTTTCGGTGCAGAGGTATCCCCTACGAGCGGGAGAAATCTTTGCAGGTATTCTATCGCGGGGAAGCGATCGCCGAATATCGATCTGACTTTATTTGCTACGAACAAATTATTGTGGAATTGAAAGCAATACAAAAGTTGTCCGGGCGTGAGGAAGCCCAAATCATCAATTATCTCAAAGCCACCAACCTACATCGCGGACTCCTGATTAATTTTGGCTCCGCCAGCCTCCAATACAAACGATTTGTCTTTAATCTGCGAAAATCTGCGAAATCTGCGGATGTTAACCCCTATCCATGACCAACTTTGTGGAAGACCAGGTGAAATCGGCCTATGATTCCGCCTTCGAGCGCGGTAAAGGCTACGTTTCTGACTTGGAACCGGTTGATTTGATCCGATATCGAAACAGAATGAATTCCCACTTAAAGCATCGAATCGAAAAGGAAGCTGTTTATGTCTGATATCAGATCTGGTTTTTTGACCGCAAAACCTTCCCAATCATCTTCAGATGATTTGAGCTGTTAGCTTGGGAATTGATTCCCAAGCGG
>NZ_JAYFER010000065.1:0-242 GCF_055795065.1 Lyngbya sp. CCY1209 | reverse complement strand
AGGATGAGTCTAAGGATGGAATACCCATACAGATGGAACGAAATAACCCCATAATGGCTCTTGTCCAATGGTCGATTGGGTAAGCAGTGAAGGCAACAGCCAAAAGTGTAAGCGCAAGCCATATGGGGGTGAGATGTGACCAGAAGCCAACGACTAGATGTAATATCTGGGATATGCAGACGGGTCACGGTTCAGACGTAAGATGGAGACTTGAGTAGCAATAATGGCGAGGTCTAGTCAAA
>NZ_JAYFER010000064.1:0-527 GCF_055795065.1 Lyngbya sp. CCY1209 | reverse complement strand
AATCGACCATTGGACAAGAGCCATTATGGGGTTATTTCGTTCCATCTGTATGGGTATTCCATCCTTAGACTCATCCTCTCCCCCGGTGTATTTTTAAGGGTCTGTGTAGGTAATACAAATAAATTCCTACTTTTCCACTTGTTCGTTCGAGCAGCACCGTATTCAACCTGTTTTCGATACCTGTTACTTTCGAGGGTTCATGACAGATGTTTACCTTTCGGTTAGTCATAGATGATTGGCAGTGGTCGAGTTATTGGGAGCAGATTCTCCCTTATCGCCTTCCGTTCCCCGCTTCAATCCTGGGGTTGTGAGTCCCAAGACTGGGGGTGGCTATCGCCTCCTCTCTTGGAGTTTGTTAGGAGTTGTTAAGATTCTCCAACTTTCTCCTTGACCCTGAGAGTTCCAACCTCATTTGGTATCGTATGATACCAAATTTAGGAACATACAGACAGTTATAGCAACGAGCGCTCACGTGGTTACAGTTGAAATGGGGTCAGAAATTTTCAAACCCTTATAGAAAAGCCGTT
>NZ_JAYFER010000063.1:0-389 GCF_055795065.1 Lyngbya sp. CCY1209 | reverse complement strand
GGCTCGAAAAAAATTTTGCCGAAGGGTTGACAGGGTGGCGCCAATTCCGATAAGATATTGACATTATCCTCCATAATCGGAGTGGATGTCGAAATAAAAAAATCGCAAATATTTCCATTATCTAAAAAGCATATCAAAAAGTCAAGAGGAAGTCAAGGGGTTGGGAAAAAAAAGCCGGTTTGGCAACAAAATTTAACATTTTTTTTCCGAACCGCGATCGCTTCTTTGATGGGATTCGGTATTGACTCGATAATGATCTGGGTGATTTTTACCATAGAGGCACGGAGGACAGGGAGGATTGATTTTTTAAAAAATTGGGCTCGAAAAAAATTTTGCCGAAGGGTTGACAGGGTGGCGCCAATTCCGATAAGATATTGACATTATCCTCC
>NZ_JAYFER010000062.1:0-281 GCF_055795065.1 Lyngbya sp. CCY1209 | reverse complement strand
TTCAAGTTGCAAAAACGTATCTATCAAGCGGCTCAATCGGGACAGGACGCAAAAGCTAGAAGGTTGCAAAGACTCCTGTTGAAGTCATACTACGCAAGGCTCTTAGCGGTAAGGCGTGTAACTCAAGATAACCAAGGCAAGAAAACAGCCGGAGTGGATGGAGTGATAGCGATATCCCCGAAACAAAGGTTTGAACTTACCGAGGAAATCAAAGGAAACTTCAAAGCCAAACCGTTACGGAGAGTGTGGATACCAAAACCCGGACGGGATGAAAAACGCCC
>NZ_JAYFER010000061.1:0-2598 GCF_055795065.1 Lyngbya sp. CCY1209 | reverse complement strand
GAACATACAGACAGTTATAAGGTTGGTCAGGGGTGCGCCCCTTATATTCATCCGAGGGGATGAAAACCTTACCGGGAGGTTGTTTCGGGCATTTCAGCCCTATTTCATTCCCGAACGAATCGCACTCAAACCCCAATTATACCATCACTTGAGGGTGACTCACCACACCACCTGAGTCCCCGCCATATCTTCAAACAATCGTTATCGGAGAAACCCCCGTCGCCCCGGCGGGCCGGACTCGACCGACGATCGCACTATCGGAATAACCCAGATCTCGGAGATCGGCGAGACAGGAATCCGCACGATCTTCGGGGATTGCTGCCAACAATCCCCCCGAAGTTTGCGGGTCGAATAATAGGGTATAATAAGGATGGGAATTGACGGCTTCTCGGTTGGCGATCGCACCTTCCCAACGTCGATTTTCTGGGAATAGCGAACTGTAGATTTTTTGACCGAGGGTTTCTTCGGCGCCGGTCAAAATGGGCAGGGCGGATAAATTCAATTCCACCGATACCCGAGATCCGCGTATCATTTCTATCAGATGTCCGAGTAATCCGAAGCCGGTGATGTCGGTGCAGGCGGTGACGCCGTGGCGCCGCAACGCATCCACCGCCGCCCCGTTGGATCGCAGCATGGACGCGATCGCACCCTCGACCCAGCGGCCCTTCGCCCGCAACCGCATATCCGCCGCCAGTAGGGTTCCGGTGCCCAACGCCTTCGTCAAAATCAACACCTGGCCGGGTTCGCTTCCCCCTTTGCGGAGGAGATCCTCGGGTCGCGCCAACCCGTTGCACATGAGCCCGAAGGCCATTTCTTCGCCCTCCGTGGTGTGTCCGCCGACGAGGACGGCCCCCGCCTCGTTCAACACCGTCACCGCCCCCAGAAGCAGTTGATAGAGGCTGTCTTCCACTTTTTCCGGCGGCGCGTAGGGCAACGTTGCGATCGCCAGTGCGCTGTGGGGGGATGCGCCCATCGCGAATAGGTCGCTGAGGCTGTGGTTGGCGGCGATTTTTCCGAATAAAAATGGATCGTCGAATGGGGCGCGAAAATAATCGACGGTTTGCACCATAACCGATTCGCCGGGAACTTGCAAAACGGCCGCGTCGTCGGCGCGATCGAGTCCGATCAATATCCCGTCTTTTTGGGGAAAATCCGTTTCCGCCCGAATTTTTTTGAGGGTATTTTCCAAGATCGAACCGCCCACTTTCGACCCGCAACCGGCACAGCGCATGGGGGGTGGGGAAGATAACCGGGGGCGATTTTGGGTTTTTGTTTCCATCTGGGGGGATAGCCGATCGAAGCGATCCATAAATTCGCGATCGATGCGGTCTTTCCACTTCCAAATCAGCGGATGGGGGCCGAGGCGAAACCACCCCCGCGACGCGATCGCTTGTTCGTCTCCGGTGCCGATCAAGATTAAAAATTGCTTCTGGGGCCGGTAGGGTTTCAAGGATTGTCCGAGGGCGAACCGGCGCAGATTTTGGGTGAGGGGTTTCCCCTGGCGGACGGCAAAAACACCCGCTTTCGGACGGGGATGATTGGTCATTGTAGCGACATCTCCAGCCGCAAAAATGTGGGGGTGGGAGACGGATTGCAGGGTATCGCCGACGAGGATAAAACCGCGATCGCTAACGGCGAGTCCCGATGCTTTCAACCAGGGGGCGGCGGAGGCTTGCGTCACCCAAAAAACGCGATCGCATTCCACCGAAAACCCCGAATTGCACTCGACCCGGTGGGGATTTTCCCCCTCAATTTTCGTTACCGTTTCTCCCAGGTGCAACTGGATTCCCCGGCGACTGAGAACTTTTTTAACCCGCCGGCTAACTCCCAGATGGCGTTCGGGGAGGAGGCGATCGCCCCGTTGAAAGAGGTGCAATTCCAGGTTGTCTTCCGGCTGTCCGCTTTGGCGAAAAATTCGGTGCAAATGGCTTTGGACGGCCAGAATTAATTCCACTCCCCCCGCGCCCCCGCCGACGATCGCGAACCGTCTTTTTTGGGCCGGATTTTTGACGACATCCGCGACTATTTTATCCCAAATGGCGAGAAATTTTGAAATCGGTTTGACGGCGATCGCGTGTTCTTCCGCACCGGGGACGGTGAGGGTAGCGGGGGTGCTGCCGATGTCGATAGATAGAAAATCGAAGGGCACCGGGGGGCGGTTTTCACAGCGAACTCGGTTGGCGTCGAGGTCGAGTCCGATCGCGCGATCGACGAACAGTCTCGCCTCGGCAAAATTGGCTAACGGCCGCAGGTCGATGTGACAGTCATCGAAGTTATAAAGGCCGGCAATATATCCCGGCAACATCCCCGAATAGGGGGTGTGCACAACATCGGCGATCAGGGTAAGTCGCAACCCCGGAACGGGATTCATCGCCAACTGTTTGAGGGCGATCGCGTGGCTGTGGCCACCGCCGATCAGTACCAGGTCTTTTACAGGGGGAACGGATAGCATAATTTCTAGTATAATAGAGTAGGTGCGATCGCGTCAATTGAGTAGTCAGTCTAAAAAGCGCTAAAGCGCCACAACGAACTAACATCCAAATACAAACAACGCCTCTCTGTGTCCTCTGTGCCTCTGTGGTTCCCTCTCCCCTCCTC
>NZ_JAYFER010000060.1:0-1025 GCF_055795065.1 Lyngbya sp. CCY1209 | reverse complement strand
TATAGCTAGAGATGCGATCGCTTCAAGTCGAGAAAAAATCGCGAAATTTCTGGAAATAGGGGTTGACATTTCCCGCCGCATCGGCGACAATGAAATCGTGGGGGCAACACGCCCGTGCGCTTGATTTTTATTTCAACACCCCAACTCCCCATCTGCGAAAATCTGCGAAATCTGCGGACTGAATCAATATGGACCATCCCAACTTGGTGCGAGTCGAGAGCAATCGCGGCCGTTCGGAAGCCCTAGTAATTCTCAGGGGATACCTGTCGGAAAAAGGCTTCGTAAAGAACAAACAGTTCTGGATTGACGCCATCAGACAGGCAGGATGGAAAGGTTCAATTTATCATCTTTGGTGGGAATCTCCCGGAAATTCAGCCTGGAATAGAATTTGCATTCACCGGCGGTGGAAACGGGTGAAAAAACGCGCCGAACGGGTGGGAAAATACCATCTCAGTTCGATGATTTCAACCTTACCCGAAAAGTCGATATCTCTAATCGGCTATTCCCTCGGTGCGCGGGTCATTTATGACGGACTCGCCCACCTTTCCGACTGTCCCAAACCCGTCGATGACGTCATCCTGTTGGGCGGAGCGGTTCGCCGCAACAAAGAATGGGGAATTCGGGCATCTGGGTTGAGGGGACATCTGATCAATATCTACAATTCGGATGACGAAATTCTGGACTTGATTTTTAAGGTGGGAGAACTGTATTTGAGAAGTCCCTGCGGTTTGAAACCCATCGAAGATCGTCATCCCAAAATTATCAATATTAACGCTACCAGTTTGATGGGAACATCAAGTCACAAAGAACGACATTATTTGAGCATTTTACCGCAAACCGTGGGACGGCGATATTGGTAACGCGATCGCCTCCGTATGACTTAAGGCAATAGGCGATCGCCACCCCGTCAAAATTCGCAGTTATCATCGCCGAGTCCGGGAATTTTGTGATCGCTTCAAGTCGAGAAAAAATCGCGAAATTTCTGGAAATAGGGGTTGACATTTCCCGCCCCATCGGCGACAATG
>NZ_JAYFER010000059.1:0-267 GCF_055795065.1 Lyngbya sp. CCY1209 | reverse complement strand
TTCGATTTCTCTTAGTGTATGACAGATTCTTGTCTTTTCCGGCTTAAGTTGGAGTCCAATGGGTTTTAACCATTCGGTGATAGCAATCTTGCACTGTTCAATGATTTCGAGTTTTGGTGATATGACTACAAAATCATCGGCATATCTGACGACCGTTGCTTGGATTCTGCTATTCTTTTTCGGGAATAGCTTTTCTATGTGCCTCACCATTCCATCCAGTGCGATGTTGGCGAGGAGTGGACTTATTACCCCTCCTTGAGGTGTCCC
>NZ_JAYFER010000058.1:0-1522 GCF_055795065.1 Lyngbya sp. CCY1209 | reverse complement strand
CACCCGAGGGGGTGAAAGCCTTACCGGGAGGCTATTTCAGGCATTTCAGCCCTATTTCACTCCCGAACGAATCGCACTACCCCTAGAATTTTGACACACTCGCGCCGCTCTCAGATATAGGTATCGGCGATCGGCTTTCGGCCGTCAGTTTGAGGGGGGTCGGGGGTGCGATCGCGTTTCCGGGAATCAGTTGGCCTGGAATCCGGGTTGAGAAGTTGTTAAACTGGGTTTATCAATTTTCCCGAAAACTTGTAACCGATCGCAGATCGGCACTTCATGCCCTTGTAAACTTTACGAAATCATTTTTTTATAACATAAATATTGGCTCTTGTAAACCTCAATTTTTTTGACAGGACGATCGTCTAACGCCGGATTATGAAATGTCCAATTTGTGAAACGGAATATACAGAAAACGAGATCGAAACCTGTAAGGTCTGCGGCTATGACCTGACCCCCTATCCGTCACTTTTTGAGCCGATACCGCCCGGATTTTTGGAGAAGGAGAGAAAACGAATTGCCGCCGCCAAGCGGGTTTGGCAATTATCCCAGTCGATGGTATCTCAGTTGCAGACTCGGTTGGATGAAGTCACTCGGCAAATTGGAAATTTAACGGAGTCGCAAACTCAACTCAAGTCTGATTTTCAATCCCAATTGGATGAAGTCACTCGGCAAATTGGAAATTTAACGGAGTCGCAATCACAACAAGAGACAAGAATGGTAGAAGCGATCGCATCTCGACTACAGCAGATTGTAGAAGGACAGCAGCGGCCAAAAGAAGATGATCGTCGTCCCCCATCGGCGAATTATGCCCGACTTAACAATTTGCTGAAAGCCGGAAACTGGAAAGCCGCGGACGAAGAAACTGCCCGGATTATGTTGGCGGTAACGGGACAAACGCAACGGGGATGGGTGGATGATGACGATCTCAAAAATTTTCCCAGTGAAGATTTGCGAACCATCGATCAACTCTGGGTCAATTATAGTGGCGGTCGTTTTGGATTTAGCGTTCAAAAACGGATTTATATGGAGGGCAGAGCAAAGCTTTATGGTCAATACCCAGGTGATACAATTTGGCACAAGTTTTGTCAGCAAATCGGGTGGATGTACGGCGGTAAATATGTGAGTCCTAAAGATCTTATTTTTGATGCCTCCGCACCACGGGGTCATCTCCCGTGCGTCTGGCCATCTGTGGTTCTTTCTGGTTGTTGCGTGTCAAGGTTAAGGGTCGGTCGGTGTCACTGGTGTTATCTTCTCTCGCGCAGAGACTTGTAACCTGTAGTTAATATTCACTTCAGGCACTTGTCAACCCTTCATTTCCGGCAAATTTTTCACGCAAAAAAGTGCTTAGAAACCGGGTTTCTATTAAGATCCCTGGTTCTCAACTGACACTCTCCTAGAAACCCGGTTTCTTTTCACCCCACTCGCCCCCCAGTCCCCATCCCCCCCAACCCCCCTCCCCCCCAGCCCCCACCCCCCCCAGCCCCCCTTTGAAAGGGGGGAGTAAGGGGGGAGAAAGGGGGGA
>NZ_JAYFER010000057.1:0-292 GCF_055795065.1 Lyngbya sp. CCY1209 | reverse complement strand
ACCATTTTTCCATTTACTTCGATTTCTTGAAGTGTGTGACAGATTCTTGTCTTTTCTGGTTTGAGTTGGAGTCCAATAGGTTTTAACCATTCGGAGATAGCAATCTTGCACTGTTCAATAACTTTGAGGCTTTGGGATATAACCACAAAGTCATCGGCATATCTAACGACCGTTGTGTTGATTGTTTTCCCATTTATAATGTGTTTTGGGAATAATTTTTCTATGTGCCTCACCATTCCATCCAGTGCGATGTTGGCGAGGAGTGGACTTATTACCCCTCCTTGAGGTGTCC
>NZ_JAYFER010000056.1:0-452 GCF_055795065.1 Lyngbya sp. CCY1209 | reverse complement strand
TAGACCTCGCCATTATTGCTACTCAAGTCTCCATCTTACGTCTGAACCGTGACCCGTCTGCATATCCCAGACATTACGTCCGAGCGTTAGCTTCTGGTCACATCTCACCCCCATATGGCTTGCGCTTACACTTGTGGCTGTTGCCTTCACTACTTGTCTAATCGACCATTGGACAAGAGCCAGTATGGGGTTATTTCGTTCCGTCTGTATGGGTATTCCATCCTTAGACTCATCCTATCCCCCGGTGTACTTAAAGGGTCTGTGTGAGTGTTGCTGGCCAAAAACCTCACTTTTCCACTTACTCATTCGAGCAGCACCGTAATCAACCTGTTTTCGATACCCTATATTTTCGAGGGTTCAAGGTAGATGTTCACCTTTCGGTTAGTCATAGATGATTGGCAGTGGTCGGATTATTGGTGGCAGATTCCACCTCACCGCCTTCCGTTCCCCGC
>NZ_JAYFER010000055.1:0-226 GCF_055795065.1 Lyngbya sp. CCY1209 | reverse complement strand
TGGTTGGCAGTGGTCGAGTTATTGGGAGCAGATTCTCCCTCATCGCCTTCCGTTCCCCGCTTCAATCCTAGGGTTGTAAGTCCTAAAATTGGGGGTGGCTATCGCCTCCTCTCTCGGAGATTGTTAAGGAATTGTTAAGATTCTTCAATTTTCTCCTTGACCCTGAGAGTTCCGACCTCATTTAGTATCCTGTGATACCAAACTTAGGAACATACAGACAGTTATA
>NZ_JAYFER010000054.1:0-413 GCF_055795065.1 Lyngbya sp. CCY1209 | reverse complement strand
TCGGCCGAGTCGAACTGCAACATCTGCGTGCCGATGCCCCCCCGGTGGCTGCTCCGCAGGTTCTTCATCGAAATCTGTTTGATAAATCCCCGTTCCGATACCAATAGCAAATTCTCCGCCGCCGTCAGGGTGACGCACCCCGCCAGACGCTCCTGTTTCCGCAGCCGCGTCGCCTGGGAACCCTGAGCCGATCGCCCCATCACCGGGATCTGGTCGCCGTCGATATCCATCCGCATCAGCCGCCCCCCGGAGGTCGCCAACACGACGCGATCGCCCGGTTTGCTAAGGTTGGCATAACTCAACTCGTCCTGATCTTTGAGCTTGATCACCGTAATTCCCCGATTGGTCAATTCCGTCAGGTCGGACAGGGCCAGCCGCTTGATTTTACCCTGTCCCGACAGCAGGATCAGGTC
>NZ_JAYFER010000053.1:0-927 GCF_055795065.1 Lyngbya sp. CCY1209 | reverse complement strand
GTCTTTTTGGAGAAAGAGAGAAAACGCATCGCCGCCGCCAAGCGGGTTTGGCAACAGTCCCAGTGTCAGCTACAGTCAGCACAGAAGATGGTATCTCAGTTTCAGTCTCAGTTGGATGGCATTGTGGAACGCATCGACCGTTTGAACAAGGAACAGAATCAGCAACAATTGCAGAATCTGCAATTACAGTTGGATGAAATGAATCGGAAAATTGAAAACTTAACCAATCAGCAATCACAGCAAGAAACGAAAATTATAGAAGCTATCAAATCTGAAATAAAGCCGATTTTATCAGAAGTGCGAGAGATTTCCATCGTGTCTAAATCTTCTGGTTTCGATTATAACCAACTCAAAATATTTTTGAAATCTGGCAACTGGAAAGCTGCTGACGAAGAAACGGCTCGGGCAATGTTAGAGGTTGCAGGACAAACACAACGGGGATATTTAGATTCAGATGATATCAAAAACTTTCCCTGTGAGGATTTGCGAATTATCGATGGTCTTTGGGTCAAATACAGTAACGGACGCTTCGGGTTTAGTGCCCAGAAGCAAATTTACATCAACTCTGGGGGAAGGCTCGATGGGAGCTATCCAGGTGATACAATATGGTATTGGTTTGCTGACAAGGTAAGATGGCGAGTGAAGGGGTCGTGGTTGTCATTGTCAGATGGCACATTTTCAATGAGAGCCGAAAAGGGCCATCTCCCGTTAGAAGTGTGCGTTATTTTTATGATTTCTACTCAAGTCATTTGTATTATTGATCTCTTATCTCGCGTCGAGACTTGTAATCTGTAGCACATAACACCTTCAATTTATAAACCAAACTATCTCCTAAAGCACTGTTATGAAATGTCCGGTTTGTGAAACGGAATATACGGAAAATGAGGTCGAAACCTGTGCGGTGTGTGGCTATGACCTGACACCTCT
>NZ_JAYFER010000052.1:0-614 GCF_055795065.1 Lyngbya sp. CCY1209 | reverse complement strand
CTTCAAGAAATCGAAGTAAATGGAAAAATGGTCTCACCTGGTTTCGACTTTCTAGGGTTCAATATCAGGCAATATCCTGCCGGAAAACACGTCTCGGGGAAAAGTGGCGGCAGGACAAGCAAGCTACTCGGGTTCAAAACTCACACAAAACCTAATAAGGAAGCAATCAAAGCCCACATCGAAAAGGTAAAAGAGGTGATAAAGAAACACAAAACATCACCTCAAGCCGCCCTGATTAAAGAGCTAAACCCCATTATCACAGGATGGTCAAGGTACTACTCAGGGGCAGTCTCCTCGGAGATTTTCGGAAAGCTGGATGAAATACTTTGGCAACAACTACGGGCATGGGTAGTGTCAAGATGCGGTAATGCCAATTACAAAACGCTCAGGAAATACTTCCGAAAAGGAAAAGTGATACTGAGCAATGGGAAAGAAAGGAATGAGAAGTGGATTTTCCAAACAAAGGATGGTCTACGACTGCAACAACATAACTGGACTCCTATCATTAGGCACAAACTGGTCAAACCAGACGCATCAACGTATGACGGAAACTGGGTCTATTGGGCAACAAGGAGAGGGAAATCACCAGAAATCTCAAACCGAGAAGCCCGACT
>NZ_JAYFER010000051.1:0-206 GCF_055795065.1 Lyngbya sp. CCY1209 | reverse complement strand
GCTAATAGCTCAAATCATCTGAAGATGATTGGGGAGGTTTAGGAGGGGATAACCGGATCTGATGTTAGGCTTGATCTATAAAATGGAGGCGATCGCCACCTTCGGCAGGATGACTGGGTGCTATTTCTATTTCTGATCTGTTGCAAAGCAAAGCTGGGAATTTTAGCGGTAGATGTAGATCATCGCGATCGCGAATCCAGCACTGA
>NZ_JAYFER010000050.1:0-1261 GCF_055795065.1 Lyngbya sp. CCY1209 | reverse complement strand
TGTTCGGGTGTCAGCGCCTCCCACCGAGAGCGAGCTACCCAAGAGGCATCGGGGGAACGGGTGGCGCCGTTGGGGAGGATAAATCCGGCGGAGGAGTCGAAGGCAACACCCAAGTCTTCGTGGGCTTCATCCCAAATTCCCAGTTGGGTTGTCAATCTGCTATTTTTTTTGCCCGATTCGCTGCCGGCGGGTGGGTTCACAATCAATTCTCCTGTGGCGGTCCGTTCTAATCTTAAATCGGGGTTGGCGGCGGCGAGCTCTTGGAATTGTTCCTGGGTGACGTGGAGAAGGGTGGAGGGGGGGAGTTGCAGGGAGAGGGTGGAGTGCATCGAATTTCCTCCGAGAATTTGGGCGGATAGTGTTGATGGTAACTCAGGGGGATGGGAATGCGATCAGTTTCAAATCTTCTCGCCCCCAAACCCCCAATTCTGGGGGCTTTGATTTTTATTCTCGCCCCCAAACCCCCAATTCTGGGGGCTTTGAACGGACAAAAATTTTACGAATCATTTCACGCTGCTATAGTCTCCCTGTTGTTTTAATTGGAGTCTGGGAAAAAATTATCATCTGTCAATTCTTCCCAAGTATAGGGGCAAACTTCGGGAAAAATTTTGGCATCCATAAACGTTTCTTTGATCGCCCCCTTTCGCCCGTATTTATATCCCTTGGAAATTGCCTCATCAAGGCGACTTTGCAAGCCGGGGTTGTCTTCGATAATGCGTTCGATCGCGATTCGCTGCTTGTCGATCGAATGTCGCCAACTGGGGGAGCGATAATCTCTCTGATATTGCCACTTCAGCAAATGCAAAGTAAGCTGTTCGATGGCGGATACAAAAGCTCTATATTCGCTGCGTCCCAAGGCTTCTATCTCCTCAATTACATTCTCCCAATCGACGCGATCGAATTGTTTTTCCCGCAGCAATTGAGCCTGCTGTAAAGACCAAGTATAAAAATCGTCTTCATACAATTGGTTATCATTCATATTGTTTCCATACCACCAGTATAGATGAAATCGTGTAGCACGGGCATCTTGCCTGTGTTATGATTTTAAGGTTGGGTGAGATGATGGCTAAAAATATGGGGAGAGCTATTATGCGATCGCTCTGGAAAAAAGCCAGTCAATTCTACTAGAAAATCAACCCCAAACCCGATTTAATCTCAAAACAAATCCCGGCAATACATCGTCGCCGGGAAGTTCTATTGGATTGTCCAAAACTTCGACTTCTTGTCCGGGGCGGTAGATTTCTACCCGTCGATTTTGGGG
>NZ_JAYFER010000049.1:0-1805 GCF_055795065.1 Lyngbya sp. CCY1209 | reverse complement strand
AGCTGGCACCAGCGGGTGAAGTCCCACTGGGCTTCGGGACCCCACAGGAACAGCAGGGAGTGTCCCAGGCTGTTGGCGGGGGTGCTGACGGCGGCGGTCAGGAAGTTGCAGCCTTCCAGGTACGAGCTGGCGAGTCCGTGGGTGTACCAGGAGGTGACGAAGGTGGTGCCGGTGAGCCAGCCGCCCAGGGCCAGGTAGGCGCAGGGGAACAGCAGGATTCCGGACCAGCCCACGAACACGAACCGATCGCGCTTCAGCCAGTCGTCGAGGACATCAAACCATCCTCTCTGAACTTGAGGGCGCTCGACTGCAATAGTCATAAACGCAATTTCTCCGAATACATATGATTACAGGGCAAGTGAGCCAACTGCACTGTGTATTATTTTATAGCCCACCTCCGCTGCTATAGCAGAAAGTCGGCGAAATGATAAGCGCAGTTAACTTTTCTTTACCACTCTTAACAGTATAGAGATAAAGTCCGAGTGTGGCAACCTTTATCGGATCGGTAGGGGAATCCCGACCGACGGGCGTTTGCAGGGGTTGGGACGGCGCGATCGCCTCCATTCCGGCGATCGAAGCGCTCTCATATTCGGCCGCGACCGCCCTCGATCTGACATACTGTTTAAGAGAGATCCGGTGTGAAACTTAACATTTCCTTAAGATTCTATGTTCACCATTGACATCATCGTGAAGTACGTTCCCGTACCGCTATCGGTACAGCGCAAGACCGAAGAAGACGCGATCGCGGTATACAACCAAGTGTCGGACCTGATGCGCTCCGACACCCCGCAACTGCTCGAACTCCACTGCGAAAAGATGCCGGACAAAAAAGTGGCCGTCCTCAGCAGCGAAATTTCCGCCGTGCAGATTTCCCAGAAATCCGGCGCCACGGCCACCGGCAGACCCCCCGGTTTCGTCGCCCTGACGGAATGATCGATTCGCCGCGACTGGAAACGCCGAACCCCGCCATCCGAGTCCAAAATCTCAACTTTCAGTGGCCGGGGGGCGCTCGGGTGCTCAAATCCTGCTCCCTCGCCGTCCCGGAGGGAGAATTTTGGATGCTCCTCGGCACCAACGGCAGCGGGAAATCCACCCTGTTGCGACTGTTGGCCGGATTGCTGGAATCCCAGTCCGGCGACATCGACATCCGGGGGCGGGTCGGGTTCGTGTTCCAAAACCCCGACCACCAACTGGTGATGCCCACCGTCGGGGCGGACGTGGCCTTCGGCTTGGTGGAAGATCGACTGCCGCAACCGGAAATCCGGCAACGGGTGGAGGACGCTTTGGCGGCGGTGAAACTGCTGGAATTGCAGCGGCGGCCGATTTACGCCCTCAGCGGGGGACAGAAACAGCGGATCGCGATCGCGGGGGCCCTAGCCCGCCATTGCCAAGTGCTGCTGTTCGACGAACCCACGGCCCTCCTCGACCCGGACAGCCAGCGGGACTTGGTGAGTCAAGTCCGCCAGTTGGTGAAAAACCGGGGCATCACCGCCCTCTGGGTGACGCACCGCCTGGACGAACTCGACTACAGCGACGGCGCCTTCCTGTTGGAAAATGGCCGCGTCGTCGCGGCAGGCAACCCCGAACCCCTGAAGCGGCGGTTGATGCGACGGGTGTAGGGAGTCGGGAGTCGGTATGAGGGAGTCGGGGGCACAGGAGTAAGTCGGCAGCGAGAAGAGATCGATCCTCTGGCTGAGTGGGATGCGTCCGGCTCGGTCAAGGTCGGTCTGTAACCAATCCCCGCGAAGACAGCGACGGGGCTTTCTAGCCCTAACCTGTTACTCTGTCTCGCAGAGAGCAAGACA
>NZ_JAYFER010000048.1:0-245 GCF_055795065.1 Lyngbya sp. CCY1209 | reverse complement strand
ACAAAAGCCGGGACACCACAAGGAAGGGTAATAAGTCCACTCCTCGCCAACATCGCACTGGATGGAATGGTGAGGCATATAGAAAAACTCTTTCCAAAGAAAAGAAAAAGAGTACAAGCAACGGTCGTTAGATATGCTGATGATTTCGTAGTTATATCACCAAAGCTTGAAATCATTGAACAGTGCAAGATTGCCATCTCCGATTGGTTAAAGCCCATTGGACTCCAACTCAAGCCGGAAAAGAC
>NZ_JAYFER010000047.1:0-1665 GCF_055795065.1 Lyngbya sp. CCY1209 | reverse complement strand
CAAGCGCAGAGGCTTGCCCCTACAGCTTTTTTTCATTCATTTGGGCAAGCGCAGAGGCTTGCCCCTACAGCTTTTTTCATTTATTTGGGCAAGCGCAGAGGCTTGCCCCTACAGCTTTTTTCTAAAGGCAAGCGCAGAGGCTTGCCCCTACAGCTTTTTTTCATTTATTTGGGCAAGCGCAGAGGCTTGCCCCTACAGCTTTTTTCTAAAGTCTGTTTGATTCAACCAAGTGACAGGAAACCCCATGTCCGGGGGTGATTTCTCGAAATTGGGGTTCCTCGATTTTACAGCGTTCCTCCGCGAAGGGACAGCGGGTGTGAAACCGACAGCCGGACGGGGGAAATACGGGACTCGGAACGTCCCCAGTCAGGAAAATTCGCTCCCGTTTCGCCTCAATTTCTGGGTCGGGAATGGGCACCGCCGACAGTAGGGCTTTGGTGTAGGGGTGGAGGGGATTTTCGTAGATGGAATTGCGATCGCCGAGTTCGACAATTTGACCCAAATACATCACCGCCACCCGCGTCGAAATGTGGCGGACGACGCTCAAATCGTGGGCGATAAATAAATAGGTCAAATTGAGGCGTTTTTGGAGCGATCGCATCAAGTTCACTACCTGGGCTTGAATGGAGACATCCAAGGAGGCGATCGGTTCGTCGCAGACGAGAAAATCCGGGTTGACCGCCAAGGCGCGGGCGATCGCGATCCGCTGTCTCTGACCCCCGGAAAACTCGTGGGGATAGCGGTTGACAAACTTGGGGTTCAATCCCACCAAATCTAACAATTCACGAACTCGATTTTTCGCACTTATTCCCCTCCCCAACCCGTGAACTTCCAGCGATTCCCCGACAATCTTTCCTACCGTCATCCGGGGATTTAGGGAAGCGTAGGGATCTTGGAAAATCATCTGCATTTTGCGGCGCTTTTTCCGCAGTTCTTCTCCTTCCAAATTTGTTAGATCCACGCCCTCAAAATAAACCCGCCCCCCCGTCGGCTTTTCCAAATGTAAAATAGCCCGCCCGGTGGTACTTTTACCGCACCCCGACTCCCCCACCAAACTCAGCGTCTCCCCCCGCCGGATCTCGAAATTAAGCCCGTCCACCGCCCGCACTGCCCCCACTTGTCGCCGTCGGAACAGCCCCCCCGTCACCGGGAAATGTACCTGCAAATTCTCAATTTTTAATAGTGTCTCTGTTTGCGCTTCGGCGAGATTAGATATCGTTGTCACCATCGTTTTTTTTATATATAGCAGTGTGAAATGATTCGTGAAAATTCGATCCGGTGAAAGTCCCCAGAATTGGGGGTTTGGGGGCTAGAAAATTTTACAAATGGTTGCACATTGCTATATATAGCGTTCGACAGAACGGTTGGGACAGATATGCCAATTTTACACCCGCCTTGAAATGAATTTCAAGGCTCACAGCAAAAGTCCACTTAAGTGGACTCGTTCGGAGTAATCGTGTCCTCATATCAGATCCGGTTATTTACCCGCATAATCTCCCCAATCCACAAAGCGAGGATTTTGGCTATAAGAAAAGGGAATTCATTCCCAAGCGGGCCTGATATCCAACCCGTTTTGTTCCGGGCATTCAACCGGATTTGATATAACCCCCTTGTCAGTTGCTATATATATTAATGTTTTCGACCCCCCCAGCCCCCATCCCCCCC
>NZ_JAYFER010000046.1:0-281 GCF_055795065.1 Lyngbya sp. CCY1209 | reverse complement strand
TCAACTTCGATTTCTCTTAGTGTATGACAGATTCTTGTCTTTTCCGGCTTGAGTTGGAGTCCAATGGGCTTTAACCATTCGGAGATAACAATCTTGCACTGTTCAATGATTTCGAGGTTTGGTGATATGACTACAAAATCATCGGCGTATCTGACGACCGTTGCTTTTACCTTCTGTTTCTTTTTGTTAGGGTAGATTTTGTTAATGTGCCTCACCATTCCATCCAGTGCGATGTTGGCGAGGAGTGGACTTATTACCCCTCCTTGAGGTGTCCCGGCTTT
>NZ_JAYFER010000045.1:0-1129 GCF_055795065.1 Lyngbya sp. CCY1209 | reverse complement strand
GAGCCGTGTGAGGTGAAAATCTCATGCACGGTTCTGAATGGGAGGGGGAGAAGGTGACTTCTCTCTCGACCCCTAATACCAGCAAGTCTTGACAATTGTCTGCCAACTCAACCCGACTCCAGAGCAGAGCTACAAACTCGATGCGACTCTGGAGGCATTCGCTAAGGCTTGCCATTTTGCCAATCAGACGGTCAACCCTAAGATTGCGAATAAAAATCGCATTCAAGGGGAAGTCTACAAAGCGATTCGAGAACAGTTTGAATTAACAGCCAACCTAGCTGTTAGAGCCTGCGCCCGAGTCGCCGCCAATCGCAAAACAGCCCAACTCAAAAAACGACCGGTCAAGCAGTTCAAACCCACATCAGCCGACTACGACGCACGGATATTTTCCTATCGAGAAAAAGACCAAACCGTTAGCCTGTCTACGGTTGAGGGTCGAGTGCGGATTCCGTTGGTTTTGGGAAACTATCAGATTGGCAAACTCAAAGGAAAGAACCCCACCTCAGCGACCCTCTCCAAACATCGAGATGGGAAGCTGTATATCCATATTCAAGTTAAAGACGACGTACCTCCACCCCAGAAACCCAAGGATGTTGTTGGCGTCGATCTCGGACGTAGAGATATTGCCGTCACGTCCGAAGGACAAAGTTGGAGTGGGAAGTCCGTCAATCAAATCCGAGAACGGTTCGCCCGAGTTCGAGCCTCTGTCCAAGCGAAAGGCACAAAAGGGGCTAAACGGCTTCTGAAACGGCTATCGGGGAGAGAGAGGCGTTATCAGAGTTGGGTCAACCACAATATTTCTAAACAAATCGTCCGTCGCGCCAAGGACACTCAGTCGATTATCGCCCTCGAAGACTTAACGGGAATACGAGAGCGAACCAACCGCCAACCTCGCACTAAGACTGAGCGCCGCCGTTCAAATTCTTGGGCATTTTATCAACTGCGACTGTTGATCGACTACAAAGCCATTAAAGAAGGTGTCGAGGTGGTAAGGGTTCCACCCGCATACACCTCGCAAACCTGCCATAACTGCTTGCACATTCATACAAAGAAAGGAAAGTCTTACCGTTCGGGTAAAACTTTTAAGTGCGGACATTGCGGGTGGAAAGGGGATGCTGATTTGAATGGC
>NZ_JAYFER010000044.1:0-1939 GCF_055795065.1 Lyngbya sp. CCY1209 | reverse complement strand
ATTCTCAGCCGAGAGATGCGGGTTTTTACCATTATTGATAAGAGGGTCACACACCCTACATCTGGGGAGCGATCGCCTTTCTCTGCACTGGTAGCGATCGCTTTAGCATAAAATAGAGTCAGTTGACTTTTATCTATATGAGTGAAACGGTTTATATCGAAACCAGTATCTTGGGGTATCTAACCGCCAGATCAACCAAAAACTTGATTATCGCTGCCAACATGGAGATTACAAAGAATTGGTGGGAACTACGCCGGAATGCTTTTACTCTTTATACATCAGAAGCCGTTTTAGATGAAGTAGCACAAGGAGATCCGGCGATCGCGACTCAACGACTAGAGATTTTAGGTGATTTTCCGTTGCTGGATTTGAATCAGGCGGTACAAGGTTTGGCTGCACAATTTTTAGCCCGAAGCAATTTGCCTCCTAAAGCCAAGATAGATGCGATCCATATCGCTGCCGCCACTGTTCACGGTATGGATTATTTGTTAACATGGAATTGCAAGCACATCGCAAATGCTCAAATTCAAGGAAAATTGGCAGAAATTAGTCTGGATTGTGGCTATGTTTTGCCTGTCTTATGTACGCCAAACGAATTGATGGGAGATTAGTCCATGTGGAAAGATGAAATTGTCGAAGAAATTCACAAAATTCGCGATCGCTATGCCAAGTCTTTCAACTACGATTTGAATGCTATATTTGAAGACTTACGCCAAAAGCAAGCAGAAAGTGGTAGAGAAGTTGTTAATTTGTCGCGAAAACCCGGTCTAAAAAAACGCTGGAGTAGACTCCATCTTGATGGTGAAACCAAAGAAACCAGCCACCCATCAACTTAGCTGTTAGGTTGTTTGAACCCCGAATCGCGATCGCGCCAATTTTCCAAATGGTGCGTGACCCTCAGCCGAGAGATGCGGGTTTTTACCATCATTGATAGGGGAGGGTCACACACCCTACATTTGGGGAGCCACACTGACTCTTTTATAGCTCATCCTGGGATCACGTCAAAAGCATCTTTATCATAGAGTCGATAAACATAAAAATCACTATCTAATGTAAAAATCCGCTTAATCTTTTGACTTTCTGCCACAGCAACCAGAGAAGCATCGGCTAAATCCATAGGTAGATCTTTATATTTTTCCATCAAAACTTTCATGCGTTCACATTCTGCTTCATTAGCTGCATGAAGATACAAGGCTTTTCTATTGATGAACTCCCATAAGATAGCCTGTGCTGACCAACCTCGCAGTTCTGATAAGAAGTACATCGCCTCAGTAAAACAAGGCCATGTTGTTAACATGGAACCTGTTAGAGTTTTGTAAGTTTGAACACATTTAACATGGGTGTCTCCCTGGCCTTTGTCAATCAGAGCAATGAGAGGCCCAGTGTCCACTAAAATCATGGTCGTCGCAGTCCTTGTTTAGATAATTTTGTGGCAATCTGTTCGCCAAAATTAGTTGGCTGAACCTGATGATGAGGTTCCATTTGACTATCGATCGCCCCAATTAAATCTCCAATTTTTTCAGATAACAGTTCGGCTTCAGGCTGGGGTTGTTCAAGTTGAGATAAAATCCAACTTTCGGGAGTTAACCCTTGTTTTTGGGCGACTTCGAGGAGGGCTTGATAAGTTTGTTCAGATAGAATTAGGGTATGTTGTGACATAAGTTTATTCAGTGAACTTGATACGATTTTAACTCCAATCCCTATGAATGGCAACATGGTGCGTGACCCTCAGCCAGGAGATTCGGGTTTTTAGCATCATTAATAGCAGAGGGTCACACACCCTACATCTACTCAGAAACCGGGTTTCTATCAGAGTTTCTGCATCCCCACCCAGATTGAAGTAGAAACCCGGTTTCTGATCGGCAATCCATCACTCTCGATGGTGCGTGATTCTCAGCCGAGAGATGCGGGTTTTTACCATTATTGATAAGAGGGTCAC
>NZ_JAYFER010000043.1:0-847 GCF_055795065.1 Lyngbya sp. CCY1209 | reverse complement strand
ATTGAACAGTGCAAGATTGCTATTTCCGAATGGTTAAAACCTATTGGTCTCCAGCTTAAACCGGAAAAGACAAGAATATGCCATACACTGAGAGAAATCGAGGTAAATGGTAAAAAAGTCCAACCGGGATTTGATTTCCTGGGGTTCAACATTAGGCAATATCCTGCTGGAAAACACGTCTCCGGAAAAAGTGGGGGAAATGCCAGTAAACTACTAGGCTTCGTAACCCACATGAAACCTAGCAAAAAGGCAATCAAAGCCCACATTGAAAAGGTGAAAGAGGTGATTAAGAAACACAAAACAGCACCTCAAGCCGCCCTGATTAAACATCTCAACCCCATCATCACAGGATGGTCAAGATACTACTCAGGGGCAGTCTCCTCGGAGATTTTCAATAAGCTAGATGAAATACTCTGGCAACAACTACGGGCATGGGTAGTATCACGATGCGGTAATGCCAGTTACAAAACACTCAGGAAATACTTCCGAACGGGAAAAGTGATACTGAGTAATGGGAAAGAAAGGAATGAGAAGTGGATTTTCCAAACCAAGGATGGTCTACGACTCCAACAGCACAACTGGACTCCCATAGTCTACCACACGTTGGTCAGACCAAACGCATCGACATATGACGGAAATTGGATTTATTGGGCTACAAGGAGAGGGAAATCGCCAGAAATCTCGAACCGAGAAGCCAAAATGCTTCAATACCAAAAAGGCAAATGCAAATGGTGCGGACAGCACTTCACAATTGAAGACCAAGTAGAAATCGACCACATCATCCCAAGATGCCTAGGCGGAAAGGATGATTACAAAAACCTCCAATTGCTGCACCGCCACTGTCACG
>NZ_JAYFER010000042.1:0-330 GCF_055795065.1 Lyngbya sp. CCY1209 | reverse complement strand
GAAGGATAAGTGGATATTCCAAACTAAGGATGGTCTACGACTCCAAAAACACGCCTGGACTCCCATTGTCTACCACAAGCTGGTCAGACCAGACGCATCAACATATGACGGAAACTGGGTCTACTGGGCAACAAGGAGAGGGAAATCAGCAGAAATCCCAAACCAAGAAGCCCGACTGCTGAAAGACCAGAAAGGCAAATGCAAATGGTGCGGACAGCATTTCACTATAGAAGACCAAGTGGAGACCGACCACATCATCCCTAGAAGCCTAGGCGGAAAGGATGATTACAAGAACCTCCAACTGCTGCACCGCCACTGTCACGATGCCAA
>NZ_JAYFER010000041.1:0-209 GCF_055795065.1 Lyngbya sp. CCY1209 | reverse complement strand
GCCACACTGACGCTAGAAAATTTCTAACCGCTGGACTTACTTACCGGGATTTCTCCGTACTAGGACGATTCTTCACGCAGATTTTTTCCGACTTGCTTTTATGAGCATAGCTCATAAAATAGAAACTTTCAAGGCGACTGAAGTCGCCGTTCGCTTTTCATCCGTGCTTTAAAAAGACACGGCTTTCAAGCTCTCGTCCTTTTCTCGTA
>NZ_JAYFER010000040.1:0-384 GCF_055795065.1 Lyngbya sp. CCY1209 | reverse complement strand
CAAGGAGGGGTAATAAGTCCACTCCTCGCCAACATCGCACTGGATGGAATGGTGAGGCACATCGAAAAATTATTCCCCAAACACAAAGTTAAAGGGAAGATTATCAATACAACAGTCGTTAGATACGCCGATGATTTTGTAGTCATATCACAAAGCAGCGAAATCATTGAACAGTGCAAGATTGCCATCTCCGATTGGTTAAAGCCCATTGGACTCCAACTGAAACCAGAAAAGACAAGAATCTGTCACACACTTCGAGAAATTGAAGTAAATGGAAAAAAGGTCGCACCTGGTTTCGACTTTCTATGGTTCAATACTAGGCAATATCCTGCCGGAAAACACGTCTCTGGGAAAAGTGGAGGAAAAGCCAGTAAACTCCTTGGC
>NZ_JAYFER010000039.1:0-1815 GCF_055795065.1 Lyngbya sp. CCY1209 | reverse complement strand
TCCAACAAGCGCTGGTTGCACTTCTTCATGCTGTTCGTCCCCGTGACGGGCCTGTGGATGTGTTCCATCGGCGTCGTGGGTCTGGCCGTGAACCTGCGGGCTTACGACTTCGTGTCGCAAGAACTGCGGGCTGCAGAAGACCCCGAGTTTGAAACTTTCTATACCAAGAACATTCTGCTCAACGAGGGAATTCGCGCCTGGATGGCTCCAGCCGATCAACCTCACCAAAACTTTGTCTTCCCTGAGGAGGTATTACCACGTGGTAACGCTCTCTAGCACTTCTTACCTGGGCGGCCGCGACCAGGAATCCACCGGCTTCGCCTGGTGGGCTGGCAACGCCCGTCTCATCAACCTTTCCGGAAAACTCTTGGGCGCCCACGTTGCCCACGCTGGCCTGATCGTCTTCTGGGCCGGGGCGATGACCCTGTTCGAGGTGTCCCACTTCGTCCCCGAAAAGCCCATGTACGAGCAAGGTCTGATCCTGCTCCCCCACCTGGCCACCCAGGGCTGGGGCGTCGGCCCTGGCGGTGAAGTCATCGACATCTTCCCCTACTTCGTGGTGGGGGTGCTTCACCTGATTTCCTCCGCCGTCCTCGGTTTGGGCGGTATCTATCACGCCGTCCGCGGCCCCGAAGTTTTGGAAGAATATTCTTCCTTCTTCGGCTACGACTGGAAGGACAAAAACCAGATGACCAACATCATCGGGTATCACCTGATCCTGTTGGGATGCGGTGCCCTCCTGCTCGTGTTCAAAGCCATGTTCTTCGGCGGCGTCTACGACACCTGGGCGCCCGGTGGCGGTGACGTCCGGATCATCAACAACCCGACCCTGAACCCGCTGGTCATCTTCGGCTACCTGTTCAAAGCTCCCTTCGGCGGCGAAGGCTGGCTGATCGGGGTGGACAACATGGAAGATATCATTGGCGGTCACATCTGGGTTGGCCTGATCTGCATCTTCGGCGGTATCTACCACATTCTGACCAAGCCCTTCGCCTGGGCCCGCCGCGCCTTCATCTGGTCTGGAGAAGCTTACCTCTCCTACAGCTTGGGCGCGCTGTCCCTGATGGGCTTCGTTGCCGCCGCCTTCGTGTGGTTCAACAACACCGCCTATCCGAGCGAGTTCTACGGCCCCACCAACGCCGAGGCGTCTCAAGCTCAGTCCTTCGTGTTCCTGGTTCGCGACCAAAAACTCGGTGCGAACATCGGTTCCGCCCAAGGCCCCACCGGTCTGGGTAAATACCTGATGCGCTCCCCCACCGGCGAAATCATCTTCGGCGGTGAAACCATGCGCTTCTGGGACTTCAAAGGCCCCTGGCTTGAGCCCCTGCGTGGCCCCAACGGTCTTGACCTGAACAAGCTCAAGAACGACATCCAGCCCTGGCAAGTGCGTCGGGCTTCCGAGTACATGACCCACGCCCCCAACGGTTCCATCAACTCCGTGGGCGGGATCATCACTGAAGCTCAAGGGTTCAACTACGTTAACCCCCGGGCTTGGCTGGCCGGTTCTCACTTCATTCTCGGCTTCTTCTTCCTGGTCGGACACCTGTGGCACGCCGGTCGCGCCCGCGCCGCCGCCGCCGGTTTCGAGAAGGGAATCGATCGCGAGACTGAACCCGTCCTGGCGATGCCCGACCTCGACTAATCCGTTCCCATCGGTTTGATCCGAAATCGGAATCGCAAAACCCCACCCGCCCCGGGTGGGGTTCTTTAATTGGGCATGGGGGCAGAGGGGGCAGGGGAGGCAGGGGGGCACAGGGGCGGAGGTAAAATTCCCCACACCCCCCCCCCCCCACCCCCCCCCCCCCACCCCAAATT
>NZ_JAYFER010000038.1:0-203 GCF_055795065.1 Lyngbya sp. CCY1209 | reverse complement strand
CCAGAGACGTGTTTTCCGGCAGGATATTGCCTGATATTGAACCCTAGAAAGTCAAATCCCGGTTGGACTTTTTCTCCACCAATTTCGATTTCTTGAAATGTATGACAGATTCTTGTCTTTTCCGGCTTGAGTCGGAGTCCAATGGGTTTTAACCATTCGGAAATGGCAATCTTGCACTGTTCAATGACTTCGCGGCTTTGGGA
>NZ_JAYFER010000037.1:0-819 GCF_055795065.1 Lyngbya sp. CCY1209 | reverse complement strand
CACCAGCCAAAGTAGCGGTCAAATCTCCAGAAGCGTTTGGGTCATCGACCCAAGTTCCGGTATGCCCTACCGTACTCGGCGCCACCGTTCCCGGAGCGATCGCGGGACGCCGGCATCGGACCAGTTCAGGATCGTGAGGCGGTCCGACGCGATGCGGTCCAGGCGAAAATTGTGCCAGCCGAAATGGCCGTCGGGGTCGGTGCCGTAGGCAGCGCGGGGATTGGTTACCGTGGTTTTGCGATCGTCCCGGGGAACCCACGTCTCGAACCGGATCGCCCCCCCTTCCGGATGGCGCCAGAGCTCCTCGATTTGCCGCTGGTAGGTCTCCACCCGCCCCCACATTTCCTCGGGGAGGATGTCCTCGGAGTGGACGAAAATGCGCCGCCGGCAGTCTTTGGCGGGGGGAGAAGGGGGCAATTCCACCTCGGGCTCCCACATCGCCAGCCGTTCTCGCAGGGATCGGATGGGGATTTCCAGATCGGGTTGGGCGAAGCCGATCGCTTCGAGAACCCGCAACAGTTCCCGGGTTTGCCCTTCCGAGACTTCCCGGACTTCCGCCACCGGCGGGCCTGAAACGGGGACGGGGGGCCATGCTTCGGGGGGAGTACAGCGGTGGCTTCCGGTGCCGGCATTTTGCAGCCACCCCATTTTGTCCAGGTGTTTGAGGTCGTCCCGGATGGTGCGGTGGACGGTGCCGAAGGGGCAGTTTTGGAGTTGTTCCCGCAATTCGCGATCGCTCCAGGACGTAGTTGCAAGCATCAGCAAACGCCACCAGAGTTTGATCAAGCTTTTGAGCTTGTTCTGGCGTGGGGTTAAGCT
>NZ_JAYFER010000036.1:0-267 GCF_055795065.1 Lyngbya sp. CCY1209 | reverse complement strand
AGCGATCGTCTTGGGACAAAGCTTAGAAGTTGCCAACAGCTATCTCAGGGATTTCGCTACATCTCCCGAGTTTCAGGCAAAAATGCAGCTTGCATTCGGAAATCATAAAATTTGGGATAAGGCAGATTTAATTAATTTTCCGACGATTGAAATTCGTCCTGCGTCTGAAATCAATAATGCCAAAGGTGCTTTTGCTGCTGCTACGAATACGATTTACTTGTCTCAGGAGTTGGTGGATGAGAATTCGGGGAATGTAAATGCGATCGC
>NZ_JAYFER010000035.1:0-272 GCF_055795065.1 Lyngbya sp. CCY1209 | reverse complement strand
CGCCTCGAATATACCCGCACGGAAGCGGAAACCATTTTGGGGTTGGTTCCGGAAACCGAAAGCACCGCCGCCTTCGATTTCGACGCCAATTTGGAGGCGATTCTCAACTCCGAAGAATTGCAAAATTATCAAATTATTCACTTCGCCACCCACGGCCTCGCCAACGGCCGCAATCCGGCGCTGTCGGGGCTGGTTTTTTCTCTGATTGACGAAGGGGGAAATTGGCAAAACGGCTATTTGCGGTTGAACGATATTTTCAACTTGAATTTGCC
>NZ_JAYFER010000034.1:0-268 GCF_055795065.1 Lyngbya sp. CCY1209 | reverse complement strand
GAAGGGTGTAGGGTGTAGGGTGTAGGGTGTAGGGAATAGGGAATAGGGAATAGGGAATAGGGAATAGGGAATAGGGAGTCGGGAGTCGGGAATATAAAATCAATCTAAAATCTAAAATCTAAAATCTAAAAGTCGAAGCGATCGCCCATCGAAATGTTAAGTTTCGTTTCATCCCCTTGCAATTCTCTCTAAGGGTGGTAAATTAGTAATTGAAGCGAATAAAGCTTCAGTTGACAGATACCAAAGCGATGTTCATTCTGTCTGTTTG
>NZ_JAYFER010000033.1:0-257 GCF_055795065.1 Lyngbya sp. CCY1209 | reverse complement strand
CCGATGATTTTGTAGTCATATCACCAAAACTCGAAATCATTGAACAGTGCAAGATTGCTATTTCTGAATGGTTAAAGGCTGTTGGACTCCAACTGAAACCAGAAAAGACAAGAATCTGTCACACACTTCAAGAAATTGAAGTAAACGGAAAAATGGTCTCACCTGGTTTCGACTTTCTAAGGTTCAATATCAGGCAATATCCAAAAGGGAAGCACACATCTGGAAAAAGTGGAGGGAGAGCCAGTAAACTACTTGGC
>NZ_JAYFER010000032.1:0-297 GCF_055795065.1 Lyngbya sp. CCY1209 | reverse complement strand
ACTCTTTCCAAAGAAAGGAAATAGAGTACAAGCAACGGTCGTTAGATATGCCGATGATTTCGTAGTCATATCACCAAGACTCGAAATCATTGAACAGTGCAAGGTTGCTATCTCCAAATGGTTAAAGCCCATTGGACTTCAACTCAAACCGGAAAAGACAAGAATCTGTCATACACTAAGAGAAATCGAAGTGGACGGAGAAAAAGTCCCATCCGGATTTGACTTCCTGGGGTTCAATATCAGGCAATATCCAAAAGGAAAACATACATCCGGGAAGAAATCGGGGGGAAGAGGTCT
>NZ_JAYFER010000031.1:0-1870 GCF_055795065.1 Lyngbya sp. CCY1209 | reverse complement strand
ATGGCTGCCCCTATGGCGCCCATTGTCAGGCCCCCAAACCCCCAATTCTGGGGGCTTTGAGCGGATGGAATGGCTGCTCATCATGTCGTATTGCTCGGACGAGCAGAAAAAGTGTTGACTCGTGCCGGACAATCAAGGATAATTTAAAACTGAGAGTATATTTCCAAAGTACAATATAAAAAATAGCTATTTTGAGTAGGAGTAAGTCTGCCCAAGTTTCCATGTTAAATTTCCGGACTTGCGGGTAGAACAGATCGATTTCAAATTTGGAGATCATAAAATTGTAGGTTTTTAATTTTTGTGGGTAGACATGAAACAAATATTTATATTTAAAAGATGGACTCGAAACTTCGGTTTATTCTTGACTCTTATTTTGGGATTGTATCTACTGAATGCAAATTCCAGTTACGCACAAGACATAAATATCAACATTTTGTCTGGGAATTTTTCCGAAAATTCGATCTTCAGGACTGATTCTATTTATCCGGATGCTTATCATGGCAGGGGTTCGGTCTATTTGGAGATGGGCAAATATGAAGAAGCCATCAAAGATTTTTCTGAATCGATTAGCTTGAACCCTCAATATCCGGATGCTTATGTTCAGAGGGAATATGCAAAATCATTTTTAAAAGATTATGAAGGTTGGGTAAATCGAGGAATTTCTTTAACAGCTTCGGGGCGATATAAAGAAGCTCTCGATTCTTACGATCGCGCTTTACGTTATAATACTGATGATGATACAGCTTGGTACAACAAAGCTGCAATTTATGCCTTACAAGGGAACGTATCGTCAGCCGTCGAGCATTTGAAGCAAGCAATCAAGCTCAATCCTGAAAGGAAGGAAGATGCCAAAACCGATCCGGATTTTGACTCAATTCGAGAACAGCCTGAATTTAAAGAATTGTTTCGGTCTAAACGTTTCTTTATATTTTGATTAAGTGGGGAACAGTTTAGACAACGATTTGCCAAACTTTAAAATTATCTTGTAGGGGCGCAAGGCTTGCGCCCTCCAGCCCGACTTTCCCCCACACATCCCATGCACAAGTTCCAAGGTATAAAATAGAGTAAGTCGCGAGGTATTGAGTCATGAGCGTTGTTGTTCCCGACGAAATTTTAACTGCAACTCGCATGACCGAGGCTGAAATGCGGCAAGAAATTGCGGTCATGCTCTTTCAGCGAGAAAAACTGACCCTGGCCCAAGCCAGCCGATTTTCGGGAATGCACCGGGTCGCATTTCAGCACCTCCTTGCCAGCCGCCGTATCCCCGTTCATTACGGGGTAGAAGATTTTGAGCAGGATATTGAAAATCTGCGGGAGATGGGCAGATTGTGATTGTTGTCAGTGACACATCGCCCATCAACAACCTCGCCGCAATCGATCGCCTTCATCTTCTTCATCAACTCTATGAAACGGTTCTGATTCCCGAAGCCGTTTATCGAGAATTAACCGATCCCGATTTTCCGGTTGCAGGTGCGATCGAAGTGCAAACTTTTGAATGGATTCAAACCCGGGCTGTTGGCGATCGCACCCTCGTCAAAGCACTGAGCAATGAGCTTGATATCGGAGAAGCTGAGGCGATCGCCCTGGCAGTCGAAATTCAAGCCGATCAAGTTCTGATTGATGAACGTCGGGGGCGTCTCATAGCGGCTAAATTTAACCTCCGATACACGGGTATTTTAGGAATCCTAGTCGAGGCAAAAGGCAATGGCTTGATTGCCGAGGTCAAGCCTTTATTAAATGCGTTGATTGACGAAGCCGGATTCTGGGTTGCAGAACCTCTATACAACAGCATTTTACGAGAAAAGGACGAGAGCTTGAAAGCCGTGTCTTTTTAAAGCACGGATGAAAAGCGAACGGCGACTGAAGTCGC
>NZ_JAYFER010000030.1:0-204 GCF_055795065.1 Lyngbya sp. CCY1209 | reverse complement strand
CAAGCGCAGAGGCTTGCCCCTACAGCTTTTTTTCATTCATTTGGGCAAGCGCAGAGGCTTGCCCCTACAGCTTTTTTTCATTTATTTGGGCAAGCGCAGAGGCTTGCCCCTACATTTTTTTTCTAAAGGCAAGCGCAGAGGCTTGCCCCTACAGCTTTTTTTCATTCATTTGGGCAAGCGCAGAGGCTTGCCCCTACAGCTTTT
>NZ_JAYFER010000029.1:0-307 GCF_055795065.1 Lyngbya sp. CCY1209 | reverse complement strand
AACGGGTTGGATATCAAGACCGCTTGGGAATCAATTCCCAAGCTAACAGCTCAAATCATCTGAAGATGATTGGGGAGGTTTTAGGAGGGGATAACCGGATTTGATATTATATCAGATCCGGTTATTGAACCGCCCCCCCTCATCCCCCCCCAGCCCCCCTTAAAAAGGGGGGAGCCGGAGTGGGTTTGAACTTCTGGGTATTTAACCGGATTCGATATTAGGACATGATTACTCCAACCGAGTCCACGCTTAGTGGACTTTTGCTGTGAGCCTTGAAATTGATTTCAAGGCGGGTCTCAAATTGGCA
>NZ_JAYFER010000028.1:0-1197 GCF_055795065.1 Lyngbya sp. CCY1209 | reverse complement strand
ACCCATACAGATGGAACGAATTAACCCCATACTGGCTCTTGTCCAATGGTCGATTAGGCAAGTAGTGAAGGCAATAGTCGCAAGTGTAAGCGTAAGCCAGATGGGGGTAAGATGTAACCAGAAGCCAACGCCCAGATGTAAAGTCTCATGCACGGTTCTGAATGGGAGGGGGAGATGGTAACATCTCTCTCGACCCCTAATCGGACGGCTCAGTTTGTCCGTAACAAATCTGTGCGCTATTGGATGGATAGCCAAGATGTGGGCAAATATGACCTCAGTAAGCTCTGCAAAGCGTTGGCTGAGGAGTTTCCCTTTGCCAAGAAACTCAACTCAATGGCTCGTCAGGCAGCAGCAGAACGAGCATGGAGTTCAATCACTCGGTTCTATGACAACTGCAAAAAGGGCATTAAGCCCGTAGGCTATCCCAAGTTCAAGAAGCATTCCCGCTCAGTGGAGTACAAAACCTCCGGGTGGAAACTGCTTGAACCGAAGCGTATCAAATTCACCGATGGCTTTGGAATTGGGGAATTGCGGTTAATTGGCAGCTACGATCTGGCCCGCTATGATGAATCCCTAATTAAGCGAGTTCGTTTAGTACGTCGTGCCGATGGCTACTATGTTCAGTTCTGCATTCAGGTGGATGTTCGAGAAGAACTCAAACCGTCAGGAAATACCGTGGGTTTAGATGTCGGACTCAAAGAGTTCTACACCGATTCAAACGGAGAATGCAAACCGAACCCGAGGTTTGACCGAAACGCCGAGAAAAAGCTGAAACGCACTCACCGAAGGGTTAGTAAAAAACAGAAAGGCTCTGCCAACCGAAAAAAAGCCGTCAATCGACTCGGACGAGTACACCTCAAAATAAGTCGGCAACGTGAAGAACACGCCAAGAGACTGGCGCGTTGCGTAATCCGATCTAACGATCTGGTGGCCTACGAAGATTTGAGGATACGGAATCTAGTCAAGAACCACTGTCTCGCCAAGTCGATTCACGATGCGGGTTGGTATCAGTTCAGGAAATGGTTGGAACATTTTGGAGTGAAGTTCGGCAGGATAACCGTTGCGGTGAATCCTGTCTATACCTCTCAAAAATGCTCGAGTTGCGGCACGGTTGTCCAGAAAAGTCTCTCGACTCGAACTCACGTTTGTCAGTGTGGGTGCGAGTTAGATAGAGACCACAACGCAGCCATCAACATC
>NZ_JAYFER010000027.1:0-226 GCF_055795065.1 Lyngbya sp. CCY1209 | reverse complement strand
CTGCCACCAATAGTCCGACCACTGCCAACCATCTATGACTAACCGAAAGGTAAACATCTGCCATGAACCCTCGAAATTATGGGGTATCGAAAACAGGTTGATTACGGTGCTGCTCGAATGAGTAAGTGGAAAAGTGGAAGCTTCTAAATACTATCCACACAGACCCTTAAAAGTACACCGGGGGACAGGATGAGTCTAAGGATGGAATACCCATACAGATGGAACG
>NZ_JAYFER010000026.1:0-260 GCF_055795065.1 Lyngbya sp. CCY1209 | reverse complement strand
CTAGCGGTAAGGCGAGTAACCCAAGACAACCAAGGCAAGAAGACAGCCGGAGTTGACGGTGTGGTAGCGATATCCCCTAAGCAAAGGTTTGAACTAGCTGAGGAAATCAAAGGAAAATTTAAAGCCAAACCGTTACGGAGAGTCTGGATACCAAAACCCGGACGGGATGAAAAACGCCCTCTAGGAATCCCAACAATCCGAGATAGAGCCAAGCAAGCCTTGGTCAAGATGGCAATGGAACCCTACTGGGAACCTAAATT
>NZ_JAYFER010000025.1:0-301 GCF_055795065.1 Lyngbya sp. CCY1209 | reverse complement strand
CGATCGGTTTGACGTTCTCTATTTCGAGACGTTGAACCTAAAAGCCATGCAGCGACTCTGGGGACGCAAAGTCTCTGACTTAGGATTTCGGTCGTTCCTGCAAATCTTGGAATGGGTCGCTCAAAAGAAAGGAAAAGTCGTTGCCTACATTGACCGTTGGTTTCCATCCAGTAAGACCTGCTCGGGCTGTGGGTATGTTTTAGACGAGTTGGATTTGAGCGTGAGACGGTGGCGCTGCCCGTCTTGTGGGTCGGAAAACGACCGTGACGAAAACGCCGCCATCAATATCAAACAGGTTGGG
>NZ_JAYFER010000024.1:0-287 GCF_055795065.1 Lyngbya sp. CCY1209 | reverse complement strand
CCGGGAAGTTCTATTGGATTGTCCAAAACTTCGACTTCTTGTCCGGGGCGGTAGATTTCTACCCGTCGATTTTGGGGGTCAATCAACCATCCGAGTCGGGCACCATTTTCCAGATATTCCCGCATTTTTTCCTGAAGTTTGGAGAGGCTATCGGTGGGCGATCGCAATTCGACAACAAAATCGGGACATAAGGGGGCGAAACCCTGACGCTGTTCGGGTGTCAGCGCCTCCCACCGAGAGCGAGCTACCCAAGAGGCATCGGGGGAACGGGTGGCGCCGTTGGGGAG
>NZ_JAYFER010000023.1:0-278 GCF_055795065.1 Lyngbya sp. CCY1209 | reverse complement strand
ACTCTGGCAACAACTACGGGCATGGGTAGTGTCACGATGCGGAAACGCCAAATACAAAACGCTCAGAAAATACTACCAAACAGGAATGGCAAAACTGAGCAACGGGGATGAAAAGAAGGATAAGTGGATATTCCAAACCAAGGAAGGTCTACGACTCCAAAAACACTCTTGGACTCCCATTGTCTACCACATTCTGGTTAAACCGAACGCATCGACGTATGATGGAAATTGGGTCTATTGGGCAGCAAGGAGAGGGAAATCAGCAGAAATCCCGAACC
>NZ_JAYFER010000022.1:0-260 GCF_055795065.1 Lyngbya sp. CCY1209 | reverse complement strand
CTAGCGGTAAGGCGAGTAACCCAAGACAACCAAGGCAAGAAGACAGCCGGAGTTGACGGTGTGGTAGCGATATCCCCGAAACAAAGGTTCACCCTTGCTGAAGAAATCAAAGGAAACGTCAAAGCCAAACCGTTACGGAGAGTGTGGATACCAAAACCCGGACGGGATGAAAAACGTCCCCTAGGAATCCCGACAATTCGAGATAGAGCCAAGCAAGCCTTGGTTAAGATGGCAATGGAACCCTACTGGGAACCTAAATT
>NZ_JAYFER010000021.1:0-219 GCF_055795065.1 Lyngbya sp. CCY1209 | reverse complement strand
AAAAGTGGGGGAAAGGTCAGCAGATTACTAGGCTTCGTAACCCATGTTAAACCAGATAAAGAAGCAATCAGAGCCCACACTGAAAAGGTGAAAGAGGTGATTAAAAAACATAAAACAGCACCTCAAGCCGCCCTGATAAAATATCTCAATCCCATCATTACAGGATGGTCAAGGTATTACTCGGGGGTAGTCTCCAAGGAGATTTTCAGCAAGCTAGAC
>NZ_JAYFER010000020.1:0-248 GCF_055795065.1 Lyngbya sp. CCY1209 | reverse complement strand
TCACGATGCGGAAACGCCAAATACAAAACGCTCAGGAAATATTACCGAACAGGAATGGCAAAACTGAGCAATGGGGATGAAAGGAAGGATAAGTGGATATTCCAAACCAAGGATGGTCTGCGACTTCAGAAACACAACTGGACTCCCATCGTCTACCACACATTGGTAAGGCCAAGCGCATCGACGTATGACGGAAACTGGGTCTATTGGGCAACAAGGAGAGGGAAATCACCAGAAATCTCAAACCG
>NZ_JAYFER010000019.1:0-719 GCF_055795065.1 Lyngbya sp. CCY1209 | reverse complement strand
CTTTTTCCGATCGCCCAAATTTGTGCATCTTTTAAAGCCCGCCCCCGCAACAGCCGCGATTCGTCCGTTTGGCCGGAAGCGACCCAAGCATCAAAGGTTTGAGAGTAGGGGCGGATGGCCGACAACTGTTCGATCACCCATTCGAGATTGAAGACCGCTTCATAAATTCGATTTTTGACCGCCAATTTTTCGCCATTTTTGACGGCTATTCCCGACAATATGAGTTCCGTATACTCGCGGCTGTTGTCAAATTTGATGCCGTGATTCTGCAAAATATCCTGATAAATTCCCAACAGTCTTCCCGTCCGCAGCGGGTTGCGGAGGAGGCGATCGCGGATGGTTTTCAAGTGTTCCGGCTCGTCCTTCGATTGCCAGCCGTAGATGATATAATTGCGGGCGATATTTTCGATCCAAAATGCCGCATTTTCCACCGAAATTTTTCTTTTATTTTCCGAAACAAAATTGCCAATTATATGGCAAATTTTTTGAGTCAAAAAGGGTTGGCCGTTCGTCCAGTATAAAATGTGTTTAATAATTTCTCGTTTGTTGCCTGATTCAAAAGGCAATCCCCGGGCGAGGGGTTCGATCTCTTCCAGGCTGAACCCCGACAGTGCGATCGCCGTCCCGATATTGAAGGGCGTGCGGTTGCGATCTCGAATCAAATCGGAGGGCGTGGCAACTCCAAAAATCGCGAACGTGAGGCGGTTGTATTCGGGATT
>NZ_JAYFER010000018.1:0-1805 GCF_055795065.1 Lyngbya sp. CCY1209 | reverse complement strand
CGGCTTCAAATTACCAAATTCCCCGTCAAACAAGCTTCTAGCTTGTTACGGCTAAGATAGCCGTGCTACCCGGTTCTCTGTCAAAAGGCTAGATTGATGAATACCCACAATTTCTTATTCAAAAATTCGCTATTTTTTGTCCCCCTTCTTTTGATGGGGGGCCCATCCCTTCGCGCCAACATCGCGGCCGCCGCCAACTACACCTTTGCGTCCGAGTTTCAAGGCGGAATGTTGACGGGAGAATTCGGCGGAGAAGATCGGAACGGAAATGGGATTTTAGAATTGTCCGAATTGACGGACTTTTCGGCGACTTATCAAGAATTTGAAACGGAACCGAAAATCGCCGTTTGGGATCGGGAAGACCTGCGCCGATTCGAGGTCGATCTGAACTCCCAAAAAATCCGAATGTTGGCGATCGCCAGCGAAGATATATCGCGATATGGAGTCGCCTGCACCCTCGAATTTATCCTGCGTTTGGGGGGATACGTCGAAGGGCGAGATCTGATCGAAATTGAGCGATCGCCGGGTTTGGTTGACAAAAACTGTCGCAGCGCTTTTCCCAATTTTCAAGATTACGAAGAGAAGGCGGTCGAGATTCGCCCGAAAACAGAATCAACGGCGATCGAAGAAGCAGAATAAATGTCGCAAACATCCTCTCCCTGTCCTGGAGTCCCTCTGGGGTGAATCTTCAAATTTATTGGGTGCGATATTTCCGGAGTTCGGTAATAAATGGAAGGGCCGTAATGCCGTGCTTGACAGCATCGGGATTTTGTTCTAAAATTTGGATGATACAGTCGGCGAAATTGTAGTTGCGATCGCCCGCCCCGTACCGTTCCGTCAGATATCCCAACAGTTCCAACGCATAATCGTAAAACTGCAACAGATCCGCCAGACAGGCCAACTTCAAAATCCGCTCCGGCGTCTTCAGGTGGTGGTTTTGGTCGGGTCGAATTAAGTCCCGGAAATAATAGCCGTCCGTCCACACAAATTGACCTTTGTGCTGCCGCGAGATTAGGGTGATTCCCCGGCGTCGATCGCACCATTTTTGTCCGATATCGAAAAGGGTAAAGTCGCGATCGCGCAAATAACTATCCACATCCGCAAATAGGGGTTGATTCTTATACAATTCAATAAAATTAACTTCCGCCACAATTCCCAAAAGGTGGGGTAAGATGTGATTGTCTCCCCCCTTCAACACGTTCAATTCCGCCCCCTGAACGTCCAATTGCATGAAATCGATGGGAGTCTCCAAACTGCCAAAAAAATCATCTAAAGTTGTGGTTTCCACCTCCGCCACCGACATCAACTTGTGGCGATCGCGATATTCAAACAACCGCTCGATCGCCACATCATTGGGGGGATAAAGCGAACAGCAACCCGGATGTTTCGTCACATACAGTGGCGCCTTCCCACACCGATCCCAGAGGGCGAAGGGGATATGTTTTTCCGTCCAACCGATATTTTTTGCCACCAATTCCGCATTGCGGCGATCGCAGGCTTCCGGGTCCGCATCGAAACCGTAAATCGTCAAATTGGGGGCAAAGATCTCCCACCCCTGGCGATCGTAATCCAACCCCGCAAACTCGTCAATTTTCCGCGACCCCACGATGCAGAGGGTGATCTGAATGGAGTCCAAAAAACCCCACTGTTTCAAAGTCGGTAAAAAGAAGGACATGGTAGGGAATCGTAAATCGGGAAAAAATGAATTGATAATTGACAATTATTAATTACAGCACTTTGCGCGGTAATGAGACACAGATGGAAAAGATCCCCCCTAACCCCCCTTGGAAAGGGGGGAACCAGAA
>NZ_JAYFER010000017.1:0-246 GCF_055795065.1 Lyngbya sp. CCY1209 | reverse complement strand
GACCAGAAAGGCAAATGCAAATGGTGCGGACAGCACTTCACCATCGAAGACCAATTGGAGACCGACCATATCATCCCGAGATGCCTAGGCGGAAAGGATGATTACAAAAACCTTCAACTGCTGCACCGCCACTGTCACGATGCCAAAACTGCCATAGATGGCAGTCAAAGCAAGAGTCGTACTCATGACAACGAGACGGCTGAACTAGGAGCCGTGTGAGGTGAAAATCTCATGCACGGTTCTGAA
>NZ_JAYFER010000016.1:0-200 GCF_055795065.1 Lyngbya sp. CCY1209 | reverse complement strand
AATGAGAAATGGATTTTCCAAACCAAGGATGGTCTACGACTGCAACAACATAACTGGACTCCCATTGTCTACCACACATTGGTCAGACCAAACGCATCAACGTATGACGGAAACTGGGTCTACTGGGCAACAAGGAGAGGGAAATCACCAGAAATCTCAAACCGAGAAGCCCGACTGCTAAAAGACCAGAAAGGCAAATG
>NZ_JAYFER010000015.1:0-280 GCF_055795065.1 Lyngbya sp. CCY1209 | reverse complement strand
TCGGATGTAATGTTCGAGATATGCAGACGGGTCACGGTTCAGACGTAAGATGGAGACTTGAGTAGCAATAATGGCGAAGTCTAGTCAATCCAAAGGTTTTGGCAAGCCAAAACTGGCGGACACTAAGAGTGTATGGAAGGCTATCAACTGGACGAAAGTTCATCGTATGGTCTTCAAGCTGCAAAAGCGTATCTATCAAGCGGCTCAATCGGGACAGGATGCAAAAGCCAGAAGGTTGCAGAGACTCCTTTTGAAGTCATACTACGCAAGGCTCTTAGCG
>NZ_JAYFER010000014.1:0-449 GCF_055795065.1 Lyngbya sp. CCY1209 | reverse complement strand
GAAATCGCCCGTCTGGTGGGAATCCGTCCCTACAACGCGATCGCCTTCACCGGCCCCATCGCGGTGTTCGTCAGCGTCTTCCTGATGTATCCCCTCGGACAGTCGGGATGGTTCTTCGCCCCCAGCTTCGGCGTGGCCGGAATCTTCCGTTTCATCCTGTTTTTCCAAGGATTCCACAACTGGACTCTCAATCCCTTCCACATGATGGGAGTCGCCGGCATCCTCGGCGGTGCGCTGCTGTGCGCCATCCACGGTGCCACGGTGGAAAACACCCTGTTTGAAGACGGTGAAGGTGCCAACACCTTCCGCGCCTTCGAGCCCACTCAAGCCGAAGAAACCTACTCTATGGTGACGGCGAACCGCTTCTGGTCCCAGATCTTCGGTATCGCCTTCTCCAACAAGCGCTGGTTGCACTTCTTCATGCTGTTCGTCCCCGTGACGGGCCTGTG
>NZ_JAYFER010000013.1:0-351 GCF_055795065.1 Lyngbya sp. CCY1209 | reverse complement strand
CCCCCACCCGAAATGTTCAGAGAAACCCGGTTTCTATCCCTCTCAATTATCCGCGATCGCACCCGACTGCCAGAACTCAAATGCCGGTTTGAATATTGAAACCGCTTGGGAATCAATTCCCTTTTCTTATAGCCAAAATCATCTCAAGATGATTGGGGAGTTGGCGTGAAAAAAAACGGCTCAAATCTGAATCTACCACATCCAGATATTTATAGAAAACCGGTTGATGAGTCGGAGCAAATTAGAGAAAAGATGTGAGAAACCGGGTTTCTAGCGGCATCTTTACGCCCCCCACCCGAAATGTTCAGAGAAACCCGGTTTCTATCCCTCTCAATTATCCGCGATCGCACC
>NZ_JAYFER010000012.1:0-237 GCF_055795065.1 Lyngbya sp. CCY1209 | reverse complement strand
ACAGCTACACTATACAACATCGTCGTCCAGCTTCTGCTCACAGGCAGGATGCCTGTGCTACCCGATCAAAGATATTTTCCCTTGGCGATGGGCATCCGCCACCCCGTCCCGAAGGCGCGATCGCTACTCATGTTTGTTTATCCCCGGATCTGGGTGGGGCTGTGGAAAATCTCAGGGGAGCGATCGCTGTGGTATTTTAGTAGGTAGAACAATCCGGAAGCTACCAGTTGAAGCAAT
>NZ_JAYFER010000011.1:0-508 GCF_055795065.1 Lyngbya sp. CCY1209 | reverse complement strand
GGGCTCCCGGCCGGCCTAGCGGCCGGCCGTCCGCAGCGCCCGCTCGGTAGCTCGGTAGCTAGGGTGCAACACCTGTCAATCGACCGGTGGTTGATTTTGTACAGAATCGTTGCCCGCTCGGGGCTTCGTAGCGGGGAATTGGCTAGTGGAAGGTTAACAAGAGGGGGATGGCCAACAGTGACCGCCCGTGTAAAGAAAGATGTCAAATAGGGGAACGTTCCACACTTTAAGAAAGTTAACATTTTGAACACTCAAAACTCATTTAATGACCGCGAATAAAATGATAAAATTAGACAAAAAAAGGGGCTCGGACAATAGCCCACACCCCCAGTTAGCAATTAAAAATTACAGGATGTAACAATATGACAATTATAAGGCAAAACACAGACAATGACAAGTTAATCAAAGAACTATGGGTCATTCCGAGACAGTTCGCCCTCACCCCCGTTAAGGGGAACAAAGCTGCATACAGGATGAATTGGCAACAGGAGAAACCATGCGATCGCGC
>NZ_JAYFER010000010.1:0-1118 GCF_055795065.1 Lyngbya sp. CCY1209 | reverse complement strand
GCAAAATCATTAAATAAGTTCTCAACTTTGAGAAGATGGGGTTTGATGATACCCATCTCAATTAAAGGATGAGCTTGCAGCTTATGGTGAATATTGCAATTTCTAATATCCAGTGATTTTAAATATTGTACAAACTCATCAAAACAAAAACTATTTTTACGGCTTATTTTTCTTCCTAAAAATCTCGAGATTTTGGGATCATCATATCCAGTTTTAATAGCATGAATGTAGCTACTAACTGCTCGATAGAAAGGGTTTCTAACTAAACATAAAATATGGGAATTTAAAATTTCTTTTGTGGATCTGATCTGTTTTTTGTATTTACGATCTTGGGTAAAAACCTTGGCTCTATACCTATGAGGATGACGATGGTAGGATTCTACATCTTGATATAGTCCTGCATGGTAAAAAAACCACTTTACACCAAAGCTACAAGCACTTTTAGCGCAGAAAATTAAAGTTAAATTCAGTGATTTATTGTATAGAGGTTTTGGCTGATGACGAAGCCATATTTGACGAATTTCATGGGGAGATAGCTTTTGGTCAAAATTAACATAAGTCACTGATTTGTTTGATTCTTTGCTTCCTGATTTACTGGTTCCTAGTATTTTTCCTGTATCTTTCAAAGCTAACTGTATTTGGTCTCCATTTTGTACATTATAGGGAGATAAATCAAAACAAAAATTCACCCGTAGATTATCACTATTCCTCTGGAAACGTTTAGGTTTAATCTTGTCAGATGTCAACTTTTGACCATTAATTAATACAACGATATCAGAGGGATGAAAACCTCCTTGGTCAGGTAATATCCAGCCTCTGACAATTCCCTGGCTTTCTAAATTATTCCAGTTTACAGAACTTTTCATTTATGGGCTTACCTCAATTCATTTAGGAACTCTATAAATTATAACAATCTCCGTTGGGCTTGAAACTTTATGAACCTCTGATTTTATTTAAGTCATCTCTCCACTTGAGTAGATCTTTTTCTATTTGAGCCAATGAAGGTTGATACGGAGCCTGAGAAGTAAACTCTAAATCCAATTCTGGCTTGTACCCAAATATCTCAAAATCAGCGCGGTAAATATTAGCAATATCCCGAACTAACTCCTCAGAGTAGA
>NZ_JAYFER010000009.1:0-644 GCF_055795065.1 Lyngbya sp. CCY1209 | reverse complement strand
ATGGATCGTTGATGGATCTGATGGATCGTTGGTGAGCAAAAAAATGGCCCCCGGTCTGGTGCGATCGGGGGTTGGTGGGGGGTGGTGTGTCTGGCTGAGGCTGTACCGAGGATGTGACTGATAAATTTTTAATTTTCTTCGGTCAACTCCCCTTCCTGCTTGGCCCGTTCAATTTCTTGCTGCAACAGCCAAGCCATCAGATTGGAGAGGGAACGAAAGCGTTTTTTGGCTAACAGTTCCCCCTTTTCCTTAAGGTCTGGATCAATATAGACGTTCACTCGCGGCAGTTTACTCGGCACTGTCTGAGAAATCATGGGTGCATTTTCATTGTACTTTGCACCCACATCTTAACAAAATAGTGTTGACGGTGGGTGTACCAAAGTTGTACAGTTGACATACGGAAACGCAAAAAACAGGCCCACCGGTGCGTATGCTTGGCGGCTACACCGATGGGCGCGAAAACCCCTTTACAGGAGTAACTATGACTTTATCAGAACTCAAGGCTCGTGCGATCGCGCTCGGACTGTCCAAAGACGACGTGAGAGCGTTCGGCAACCTGAGCTACCGGGCAACCTGGGAAGCCGCGATCGCCGACACCGAAACCGCACCCCCCCAAATGGATGAGTCCCCCGCAGGGGAACCGA
>NZ_JAYFER010000008.1:0-230 GCF_055795065.1 Lyngbya sp. CCY1209 | reverse complement strand
TGAGTTACAGGAGTCAATATCCGGTGCGATCGCGCTTCTGTTGGGACAGCTTCACCCGCCGCATCACATCAAACACCCTCCGCGTCGTGTCCGGGCGCCGGAATGCGATCAAAACAACGGGTGTCGTCAGCGATAATGAGGCAATAGTGGACAGTTTTATCTAAAATGAGGCAATAGAAAACTCGGTTCGTTGTTGCGCTTTAGCGCTAAAGCGCAACAACGAAGGAAAT
>NZ_JAYFER010000007.1:0-257 GCF_055795065.1 Lyngbya sp. CCY1209 | reverse complement strand
GCGGGGAACGGAAGGCGGTGAGGTGGAATCTGCCACCAATAATCCGACCACTGCCAATCATCTATGACTAACCGAAAAGGTGAACATCCACCTTGAACCCTCGAAAGTATTGGGTATCGAAAACAGATTGATTACGGTGCTGCTCGAATGAGCAAGTGGAAAAGTGGAAGATTAGCCGGATTATCCACACAGACCCTTAAAAGTACACCGGGGGAAAGGATGAGTCTAAGGATGGAATACCCATACAGATGGAACGA
>NZ_JAYFER010000006.1:0-200 GCF_055795065.1 Lyngbya sp. CCY1209 | reverse complement strand
GGAGTCCAGGCGTGTTTTTGGAGTCGTAGACCATCCTTAGTTTGGAATATCCACTTATCCTTCCTTTCATCCCCGTTACTCAGTTTTGCCATTCCTGTTCGGTAGTATTTTCTGAGCGTTTTGTATTCGGCGTTTCCGCATCGTGATACTACCCATGCCCGCAGTTGTTGCCAGAGTATGTTATCTAGCTTTCCGAAAAT
>NZ_JAYFER010000005.1:0-362 GCF_055795065.1 Lyngbya sp. CCY1209 | reverse complement strand
AAGGTAAATCCCGCCCAATAATAGGGGGAATTGTACTCCGAACTCGCCAACATTTCCAACTGCGCCGATCGCATCGCTTCTACGGGCGACAAATTTTCGGACAGTATCTTTTGGTAAAACTTCGACATCAAAACGGACGTTCCCTCGTCATCCACGAACCACAGGGAAGCCACCAACCTCGGGGCACCGGCGTACATGAAACCCCGGGTAATTCCCACCATTCCTTCCCCTTTCAAATCCCGCCCCAAAGCGGTCTGACAGGCGCTCAACACCACCAATTCGGCGGGCAAATTCAAGTTGAAAATATCGTTCAACCGCAAATAGCCGTTTTGCCAATTTCCCCCTTCGTCAATCAGAGAAAA
>NZ_JAYFER010000004.1:0-306 GCF_055795065.1 Lyngbya sp. CCY1209 | reverse complement strand
GATGGATCGGGGGGAAGCGATCGAGGCGGCACCCAACAGCAACGGCAACGGGCGGCCGCAAGGTGAGCCGACGCCCGACCCGATCTTTCAACAGGTGGTTGACATCCTCCGACCCGCCATTGAAATGAAGGCGGGGAACGGCGGCGCGATCAAAGATGAGATAGAGAAGGCCCTGAACCTGATGGGGGTTGACGCCAACCGCAGAAAGCGCGGCCATCGCCGATCGTAAAAATTTGGGCGGGGGATGTCCGGGTGGGCATAAAAGGGACTCCACAGTTGCCGGGAAGTTCCAGCAGGCGATCGGGG
>NZ_JAYFER010000003.1:0-3078 GCF_055795065.1 Lyngbya sp. CCY1209 | reverse complement strand
AATTCCCTCGACATCAGGGTTTAAAGGTTTGTCCCTCTGAGGAAACTGTAAACAGACGAGCGCGCACTGCTATATCAAGGAAAGTATTGTCGTCAATGGCGGGAAAATCGCTACAATTTGTATTGATTTTGGGAGAAACGTTCTCTCGGGAGCAAAAATCTAAACTGAAGCGACATGGTAAGTGAATCGAATCGACCGGAACCCACCTGGCTGAGAGTGATCCGCCTGCTGCGGTGGGACAAACCCGCCGGACGCCTGATTTTGATGATCCCGGCGTTGTGGGCGATCGTTTTGGCGACGGGGGGGACGCCGCCGCTGACGCTGATTTTGATTGTCGTGTTCGGGACGTTGGCGACGAGTGCGGCGGGGTGCGTGGTGAATGATCTCTGGGATCGGGATATCGATCCGGAGGTGGAACGGACTCGCGATCGCCCCCTGGCGTCCAAGGCGTTAACGATTCAAACGGGAATCGGGGTGGCGATCGTCGCGTTTGCCTGTGCGGGGGGACTGGCCCTGTATCTCAATCCCCTGAGTTTCTGGCTGTGCGTGGCCGCCGTCCCGGTGATTATCTGCTACCCCCTGGCGAAGCGGGTGTTTCCGGTCCCGCAGTTGGTATTGTCGATCGCCTGGGGATTTGCGGTATTAATTAGCTGGAGTGCGGCGACGGCGGATTTGCAGCCGGCGACGTGGCTGCTGTGGGGGGCAACGGTGTTGTGGACCCTGGGATTTGATACGGTTTATGCGATGAGCGATCGCGAGGACGATCGCCAGTTGGGGATCAACTCCAGCGCCCTATTTTTCGGGGATTTCGCGGCCGAGGCGGTGGGCGTCTTTTTCCTGGGGACGGCGGGGTTGATGTTCGCCCTGGACTGGCAACTGCACCTGCACCCGGTATCCTGGATCGCGTTGGCGGTGGCGGTGGTTCTGTGGGGATATCAGTATTGGCAATTGCGACAACCGGACCTCCCCCGCCCGGTTTACGGTAAGATTTTCCGCGATAATGTGGCGATCGGCTGGGTGCTGTTGGCCGGGATGATCGGCGGATCGCTGTTGTCTTAGGGAGTCGGGTGTCTTAGGGAGTCGGGAGTCGGGAGTCGGGAGTCGGGGGGGAGGGCGCGAGGCTTGCGCCCCTACACCGGAATCATTGTCGATTTTCTACTGTTTTGATGGGATCGATTTATTGATGCCTATTCAATCGGGTCTTCAAATCTAAAATTTTTGCGATCGCTTTCGATCGGGATCGGAAAAAAGACCGATCGCCCCAGATTGATACAGGTCGGCGATCGCCCGATTTGACAGGCGGAATGGGAGGGGCGATCGTCGGATTTGGGGCGGTGGTGACGGCGATTTTATGTCGGTGTTTGATGACATTCTCTTTAGGTGTTTCGGGGAGAATTTGATAGAGTAGTTTCCACGAGTTAGCCGGGGAGAATGCGGGATTGGCGAAAATTGCGATCGCGACGATTTTTTGTCATTAAACACGGATGCGATCGCCCTCCGTTTTTCTCAATTTTCCTGACCAATTCGTGCTTAATGAGTGGCTAAGTCTGAACGATGAATTCGACACTGAGAGACGATCGCTACATTCAGTTCAGTTGCGATCGCGCCCATATCGACCTCCGGCAAATTTTGGATTTATTTCAAACAGCCGCATTTTGGGCCCGCGATCGCCGGTTGGAAGACTTGGAAATTGCGATCGCCAACAGCGATCCTGTCGTCACCGTTTGGGATGGAAATCACACCGTCGGTTTTGCCCGCGCCACCTCGGACGGGGTGTATCGGGCGACGATTTGGGATGTGGTCATCCACCCGGATTATCAAGGGGGAGGACTGGGGAGAAAATTAGTTCAAACCGTCCTCGGCCATCCGAAATTGTGCCGGGTCGAACGGGTGTATTTGATGACCAGCCGGCAACAAAAATTCTACGAGCGGATCGGGTTTGAATACAACCCCACCACCACATTTGTCCTCTCCCAATCCGAGCCCGTGCCGCTGTTTTCTCACCTAGAATTTTGTGGCGAGGGGGACGGAACATTGGGTACGGGTGAAGTCGCTGAGTTCCGCGTCGGAGGGGACTGCCAGGACTTCCAGGCGTCCGTTCATCAACGCCAGTAGGGTTTGATTGATCAGCAGCCGCATTCCGGGGGAGAGGGCCAAATTTTCGGGGTCCAGCAGTTGCGGATCTTTAGCCTCCAGGGTGGATTGCAGCAGGTCCCAGGATTCGCTCCAGGCCCCCACGGGCCGCTGGTCGTCGATCCAGATGTGGACGTAGCCGGATTCCGGGGAGGGGTGGGCCGACATCCGCACCTTCCCCTCGTCCATCCCGGCGATCGCGGCATCGACGAGACTGAGCAAAACCTGCTTCAGGCGGGGGCGATCGGCGATCGCGTACAGGGTCGGCTCCGGGGCGGCGATGGAAAGCCGGATGCTGCGGTTGGCGGCTTGCAGGTGGGTGAGTTGGTGGATTTCTTCAAAAATCGGGGCGAGTTGCACGGGTTGCGGGTTCATGCGTTCCGTCCCGTATTCGGTTTTGGCGACGTGCAGCACTTCATCGAGCAACCCCACCATGCGGAGGGTGGCGTCGTGGGCCTGTTGGATGAACTCCCGCTCCTCCTCGGGACTCTCGCACAGGTCGGCCAGGATCAACTGTAGCAGACCGATCATGCTGTTGAGGGGCGATCGCAGTTCGTGGGATGTCCGGGCCAAAAACCCCGCCTTGAACTGCTCCATTTCCGCCGCCATCTGATAAGCCAGCCGCATCTGTTGCAGTTGTTCGGATAGGGTTTCGATTTGCGGATGGATCATTTCCGACAAGTGCGGAAACTCGGTTTCGGCGGGGCGGATTCGCGATGATTCACCGCCACGGTTGGTTTTGCCGATGGACTTCGCCCCATTGCGGTGTCCGAGTCCCCAGCGGTTCGCACCCCAACCCAAGCCTAACCCCACGCCCAAATATAGAAATTCACTCCAGCCCATCAGCGTGTCACGAGTAACGGCAATCATTAGGGGTCGAGAGAGATGTTACCATCTCCCCCTCCCATTCAGAACCGTGCATGAGACTTTCACCTCACACGGCTC
>NZ_JAYFER010000002.1:0-290 GCF_055795065.1 Lyngbya sp. CCY1209 | reverse complement strand
TCCTGGCGAAAATGAGTCCGACCCGAACCGTTAAAAAAACTTAACAATTCTGGGCTGGGTTCGGAGTTGGCTGCACTCCCTCATCTATGCCTTTACCTGGAAGCCCCTTGCCAACTCAAAAAATTTGATTATGTCAATACCCTATCACCCCCTCAAAGGGAAAAAATTGCCAAAAAGTGAATCTGATGTGCAATAATGTGAATAAAAAGTGAATATTCGGGCTTCAAGTTCCGTCACAGAGGGTTTTAGACCCCAGTTTGCAGATCAGGGAGACGAACGATGGACCGTCA
>NZ_JAYFER010000001.1:0-1799 GCF_055795065.1 Lyngbya sp. CCY1209 | reverse complement strand
ACATTGACTATGCCTTTAAGAGTTCAGTTTTGGACGGCTTAAGAATCCCCGCGTCTTTAGACCGGGGAGAAGTCAACGCCAAAGATAATCTCCCGCTATAGCAGAACCGGAAAAGGTGTATTCTTCTCCGTCGCTCCGAAATCCGGCCTCCGAAGTGGGGCGGGCCGCCGATCCGACGTGCTCAAACGAAACTGAGAGTTCAAAGCCGAAAGCGGGCTGCTATATTTTTATAATGAGTGTAAGCGCGAGATATGAGTGCGATCGCCCTAGATTCCCATCCCTCGATCCTGATCGTCGAAGCCGACGAGCTGCTGGCCCAAAATGTCAGCTTGGACTTGCAGGAGTCCGGCTACTACCCCGTCATCGCCCCCACGGCCGCGATCGGCCTGCACCGAGCCACGGAACTGCAGCCGGCCCTGATCGTGGTCGATCGCCTGTTGGGCGGGGAGTCGGGGCTGTCCCTGTGCCGCCAAATCCGAGATCTCGGCCACCGGACGCCGCTGCTCGTGTTCATGGCCCGGGATACGGTGGACGACCGGGTGGCTTGCCTGGAATCCGGGGCGGACGACTATTTTCTCAAACCCTACCGCTCGGAAAGCTTCCTGCAGTTGGTGCGTCTGTACCTGCAACCCGATCGCACCAGCGACGACGTGCTCCGATTCGGCGATTTGATGTTAGACTTGGCGACGAGGCGGGCAGTCCGCAACAACCGGGCGATCGACCTGACCATGAAGGAATTCGAGTTGCTCAAATATCTGATGGAACACCCCCGGGAGGTACTGACCCGGGAGCAAATTCTCGAAAACGTCTGGGGATACGACTTTTTGGGCGAATCCAACGTGATCGAAGTTTACATCCGGTATTTGCGCCTCAAGATCGAAGAGGAAGGGGAGAAACGGTTGATCCAGACCGTCCGGGGTGTAGGATATGTGCTGCGAGATGCCTAGATGTATGAGGAGGCGACCGGAGGCAGGGGGGCACAGGAAGCAGAGGAAGTCAGTTGATATCCGAAATGAAATCGACATTTCACCATCGATCACCCGCTCTTCCATATTGCCAAATTGGGTTGAGTTGTTTGATAACGGGTTTGCTGTTGGCCAGTTGCGGCCAACCGCTCAAGTCTGCCCCCCCGGAACGGGGCGAATCCACCCCCATCGCAGCATCCGAAAATCGAGGACAGATGCTCCCCATCACGGCCCGGGCCACGATCGCCGGCGAGACGATCCAATTGGAAGTGGCGGAAACTCCCGAACAGCAGGCGATGGGCCTGATGTACCGCACCTCCCTCCCGGACGATCGCGGGATGTTGTTTCCCTTCGATTCCCCCCAAATCGCCCGGTTTTGGATGAAAAACTGCAAAATTCCCCTGGACATGATTTTCCTGCGGGATGGGATCGTGCAGTACATCGAGGTCAACGCTCCCCCCTGCACGGCCGACCCCTGCCCCAGTTACGGCCCCGATGTCCCCGTCGATAGCGTCATCGAGTTGCGGGGGGGTCGATCGCTCGCATTGGGCCTGCAGGTGGGCGATCGCATCCCGATCCAATTCCTGGGCGATCGGCCCTGAGAAATAATGGGTTTCAGGATCTTTACAAAAGTTCATTGAATTTGTTAAAAAATTAATGTTAAGCTTCTAGCCAAATGCAAATTTATTTGCTATGCTATGCTTTCTGGCAAGCGCTTTTGTTGGCTTTTCAGTCAACTTCCGGTGCTACCATTATTGGGTCAGCACCCCCGGCTGAAGCACGGGGGCTTCGTGCCCTCCCCTTCAGGTAGCTGACCAGCTATCGCCTTAACTG